>JAIFKY010000256.1 GCA_020049345.1 Anaerolinea sp. | reverse complement strand
TCTGCGCCAAGATCAACGGCTCGTTGAAATGAAGCGATTGTATTTTCAGGGGCTTCTGTTGGAACACCCCGATGAGCGACGATTTCAAAATGATTCATTATCTCTCAAATAAACTGCCCAATCACATAGTACATGACTGGGCAGTTCTTGTGCAAAAAGTTTTTTATTCCACAAACCGATATTTGATCAAAGTCCATACGGCTTCAAACGCATCGTGTAATTTGATTTTTTTTCCCTCAGTGTAATCGCGTGGATTAAACGTGATCGACACCTCAAAAATACGGAATTTTCGCTTGAGTATTTTGGCGGTGAATTCAGGCTCAAAGTCAAAACTGTTGGCGTGTAAGACCATCCCATCCAGAATTTCGCGGCGAAACACCTTGTAGCCTGTTTCCATGTCGGTCAGGATCGTGTTGTACAGAATGTTTGTCATAAAGGTTAACATTTTATTGGCAATCATGTGCCAGAACATGGTCACACGATGCGATCCGCCCAGAAAGCGCGAACCATAGACCACATCTGCGATGCCTTCTTTGATCGGCTCAAGCAACGTCGCATAATCACGCGGATCGTATTCCAAATCTGCGTCTTGAATGAGCAAAACATCGCCCGTAGCCGCCGCCATGCCGGTGCGGACTGCCGCGCCTTTGCCTTTGTTTTGCTCGTGCAGGATAATCCGCACGCCGTTTTTCCCGTCTAATTCTTTTAAGACATCGCGTGTGCCGTCTATCGACCCATCATCCACAACGACGATTTCATTGGCAAGTTTTTGGGCTTGCACGCGCTTTAAAATGACCTGAATGCTTTCAACTTCATTATATACAGGGATTATGACAGATAGTTTCATAGTGACGAGATTATAAACGAAAAGAAGTATAATCTCGTCACTATGTTTTTGCGCGTAGGGGCAGATCGTGATCTGTTTCTGCGTTATAAAAATCCCACCCAAAATCGGATGGCGCTCTGTGACAAGACAATCAATACAATCCCCTTCAAATCAACTTATGAACAATGAACCTTTACTGCGTGTAAAATCTTTTTTGCTGGATATGGATGGAACCTTCAATCTTGGAGATGAAATCATTGAAGGTTCCTTGTATTTTATTGACACCTTAAATGAATTGGGCATGGATTATTTATTCCTAACCAATAATTCTTCCAAGCATCGCGGCATTTATGCTGAAAAGATCACGCGGCTGGGACTGCCCACCGTGGAGGAAAAAGTTTTCACTGCCGGCGAAGCAACCGCCCTTTACCTTGCAAAAGAATATCCTTCCGCTTCCGTTTATGTAGTCGGCACACCCGCCCTTGAAGACGAATTTCGTCAGCACGGTTTTCAACTGGAAGAAAATAATCCGCAGTTGGTCGTGCTGGGATTTGACACCACGCTAACGTACCAAAAACTTTGGAAATTATGTGACTTCGCCCGCGCGGGTTTGCCTTACATCGCCACACACCCCGACTTTAATTGCCCAACTGAAACTGGATACATGCCCGATATTGGAGCCATGATCGCTTTTGTGCGCGCCGCTACAGGGCGTGAACCTGATCTTGTGGTGGGCAAGCCCAATCGTATGATCGTTGACGCCGTGGCGCAAAAATATGGACTGCCCATCGAAGAAATGGCAATGGTTGGTGATCGCCTCTATACGGATATTGCCCTCGGTCAAACATCTGGAATTACAACCTGCCTCGTTTTGAGCGGTGAAACCACGCGTGAAGACCTTGCTGAATCACCATTTCAGCCAACTTACACATTTGAAAATTTACGCGCAATTGCAGACTGGCTCAAAGTTCACAAACCCCAATAAATCTATCAGGCGCTGTACATAAATTAAGGAGGATCATGTTGAACAACTTAATCACCGCGATGGAACGTGCCATTCAGGAAGTCAGGCAAATGCCTGAAAAAACTGTTCAGGTCTTTCATCACAATGATGCGGATGGGCTTACCTCGGGCGCCATACTCACCCGCGCATTTGAACGGCAGGGGTTTACAGTTCAGCGTTTCTCTTTGGAAAAGCCATACCCTAAAGTGCTAAAAAAGATTTACGAGCAGGAGGGCAAAATTCTCATCTTTGCCGATTTTGCCGGACGGATCGCGCCAATGCTTTCCGACTTGAATCGCGGCAGAAACCTGACGCTGATTCTGGATCACCATGTTGCTGAAGCCTCAACCGATCCGAGAGTTCACAACCTTGATCCCGATCTCTATGGATTGAAAGGCGACCGCGATATTTCAGGTTCGACGACCTGCTATCTTTTTGCGCTGACGCTTGATCCAATCAATCGTGATATGGCGCATATCGCAGCCGTGGGCGCAGTGGCAGACGGCTTCTTTGTCGATGGACAACTAGTTAGTCAAAACCGCGATGCTGCACTCGAAGCCGTTGAACAAGGTTTGATGGAGATCAGGAAACATGAATCCGGCGAACAATATTTTTTGAATAGTTCAAATGGTCAAATTCCCGTTCTCGAACTGGGTGACTATCTTGATCTGTTGGGCGGAGTCGGCTACTACCAAAAAGGACCAGATATGGGGGTCAAGGTGTGTCTGGAAGGTGTTTCGCCGGAATCAGATCGCATGGTGGAAGAATTAAAGGTCATCAGGACAAAGATATTTAACGAAGAGATCGCAAGGCTTCGCGCTGGCGAATTGAAACAGGAACCGCACATCCAGTGGTTCCAGGTCGAAAAACGTTTTTTCCCGATGGGCGTAAAAATGATCGGCGCGTTTTGTGATGCGATCAAAGACACAGACCTGATCGATCCCCTGAAATACCTCGCAGGCTTTCAGATCATCCCCGATGAAATTCCGGGCTTCGATGCCATTGCATTTAACGAAGTCAAAATTTCCATGCGGGCTTCTCACTATCTCGAAGAGGAAATCAGGGCGGGCAGAGCCATGGGACTCAATATATTTCTTCCCGAAGCAACGAATAAACTTGGCGGGTTTTCAGACGCCTGCCATACCCTGACGGCCGCCACCACGGTAGCCATTGGGAAAGAAAGAAAACTGATTGATGAAATGGAAAAAATCTTGAAAGGAGAATCATAATGGCACAAGGAACAGGTTTCGGAAAAACAATCTTGATCGGCGATCAATTTGTTATGGAGGAAGTTCCGGCGATTGTCTCGTCAATCCCCTTTGAAACGGTCACAACCGTTGAAAGGATTGACGGCGAAGGCTGGGTGCTGGAAGACAACCGCATCGAGGTTCCGGGATACAAGGAAAAGAAAAAGGAACAACAGGTAGGCTCCATTAATAGAGTTCTCGAAGTGATGAACTTCGATGTCAAAAAAAATCCGATCAAGATCACCGTAGGCGGAACCCTGTTGGCGGGCAGTGGCGTGGGCGCCAGCGCCGCCAGTTGTGTTTCGCTGGCGCGGGCTTTGAGCGAAGAATTCAACCTGGGCTATTCGATTGAGGATATTAACCGCGTTGCCTGGCAGGGAGAATTTCCGTATCATGGAATTGCAAGCGGAGTTGATAACACCGCCTCAACCTATGGCGGACTTCTTCATTTTCAGGTAAAAAATGGACAACAGCTTTTCGAAAAGATCAAAACTCCAAAATCTTTTGAAATTGTATTAGCCAACAGCGGCATCACAGCCAACACCGCGCTCCTGGATGAGTTTATTGACCAGCAAAAGGCAGATGCTCCTGAACTTTTTGCAACGCGGATGAAGAACATCACCGCCCAATCCTACGATATGAAAAAGGCGCTTGAAGCAGGTGATTTGGAAAACGTCGGAAAGATCATGTCAGAAAATCACAAAATTCTGGTTGATATGGGCATGTCTCACGAAACCCTCGACTACCTGTGCAAGTCAGCCCTTGAAAAGGGAGCTTTGGGCGCAAAAGTCACCGGAGGCGGCAGAGGCGGCTACATGGTTGCTTTGACTCCAGGGAAAGAACTCCAGGAAAAAATTGCATCGTCTTTTGAAAAAGAAGGATATAAAATTATCACAACAACAATCGGCGGAAATTGATCTTATAAAGTTTATGCAGGTCAAATTTGGAGTGTCTAAAAAATTGGGCTAAAAGAGCCTGTACCACAGAGATCACAGAGCTTTTAAGGTTTTCTCAGTGATCTCTGTGTGCTCCGTGGTGAAATCTTTGGCAAGCCCACACAATTAGACACTCCTGGCAAATCCGTAAGCCAGTTTCATAAACGAAAAGAAGTATAATCAGTTTGAAACGCTAAATTTGATGATGTAAAAATCTTCAACTTAAGCGCAAGCATCAAAAAACTCCCACCCAAAATCGGATGGCAATTCCATGACAAGACAACCTACTCCCGTCGCTGCACCTGTCGGCAGTTTTCTCCCGCCGCAGATCAACAGCCTTGAAGACACAGGTCTTTCACCTCTTTGGCTGCAAGATTTGATCCTCAAAGTTTTATATTTTCGCGGCTATATGACCGGCTTCAAGATCGCAGAAGAAATAGCCCTGCCTCTCTCAGGCGTTACAGATCAACTGCTAATCACCTTGAAACAGGAAAAATTTATTGAAGTCAAAAACTCACAGGGCGGCGGTCTTGGTGGTGACGGCGCATACACCTACGGAATTACCAGCGCGGGCGTGTTACGTGCGCGTGAAGCCATGGAGCGCAGTCAATACGCGGGACCCGCTCCCGTTCCATTTGATGTTTACAACGACGCCATCCGCCGCCAGAAAAGCGGACGCATGACCATCACCGCGCGCACCATGCGGCAGCTCTTATCGCAAATGGTGATCTCCGAATCCATCTTTCAAAGACTTGGACCCGCGCTTAACTCAGGCTCCTCCATCTTTATGTATGGTCCTCCTGGAAACGGCAAGACCAGCATTGCGCGCGCGTTTGGCAACCTGGTATTAAGCCAAAGCATGTACATTCCCTACGCCCTGTATCTTGACGGGCAGGTCATCAAAGTTTATGACGCGGTCAGCCATGCCCTTTCGCCAGAAGGCGACACCGGTGGAGTCACCAGCACCTTGCGCCCAAACACACGCCGCGACCTGCGCTGGGTAAAAATTCGCAGACCATTTATTGTTGTCGGCGGTGAATTGACGCTCGAAGGACTTGATCTGGTTTTCGACGACACAACAAAATTCTACGAAGCCCCATTTCAAGTAAAAGCCAACGGCGGCATTTTATTAATTGACGACTTTGGTCGCCAGCAAGTGCGCCCGCGTGACCTGCTCAACCGCTGGATCGTTCCGCTTGAAAACCGCGTGGATTATTTGCGCCTGCACACTGGACGCAAAGTGGAAGTGCCATTCGACGTCATGATCGTCTTCTCCACCAACCTGCCGCCCAAAGACCTGGTAGACGAAGCCTTCCTGCGCCGCTTGCGGCACAAGATTGAGATCGGCGACCCAACTTTTGAAGAGTACCGCGAAATTTTCAAGCGCGTTGCCCAGGACAAAAAAGTTGAATACAACGATCAAGGAC
>JAIFKY010000009.1 GCA_020049345.1 Anaerolinea sp. | reverse complement strand
TGAGCAATCCCGCAATCTGCATATCGCGGATCAAATAAATACGGTAACGCAAATTTGCGATCTGACCGAGCAAAGAATCATCATCCTCGGCTTTGTATCGGTCATGCAAATTGCGGATGATGGATGCCAGCGTGAGAAAACGATTGGTATAAGCCAGCATCAACAAGGATACTGTGGGAAATAGTAAAGCGGGTGTTGTAAGAGAAATGTCCATACGAGGGATTATATCGCCGCATGACATCTTGAACAGAATCAGCAGCCAATCCCGAAGGGATAACATAATTCCTACAATCCATAACACCACTTCGGGGTTGGGATTAAATCCAATCAACGGTCTACAATCGTTTCATCCCTTCGGGATTTTGACCAACAAAGGCACCCGCAAAAATAATCCCGAAGGGATGGTATGATTCTAGAAATTGAGTGCAATTCAAAACAAATCCCGAAGGGATGACATGACTGCCACAATCCATGACACCCCTTCGGGGTTGGGATAAAACATATTCATCGTTCTATAATTATTTCATCCCTTCGGGATTGATGAAGCACAAATTTCATGCTGAAATTGTTTGGAGGCAACATGGCTGGGACATATTCTCAAATTTACATTCAAGTTGTATTTGCAGTAAAAGGGAGACAGAACCTGCTTGCAAAACAATGGCGAAACGAAGTATTCAAATACATGTCGGGGATTATCACAAACAAGGGACAAAAGCCGATTATCGTCAACGGAATGGATGACCACATTCACGCTTTTATAGGATTGAAGCCTTCGATGGCGTTATCTGATCTGGTTCGGGATGTGAAGAATAACTCGACCAATTTCATTAATGACCATGCTTGGATTAACGGGAAGTTCAGTTGGCAGGAAGGGTACGGAGCATTTTCATATGGACATTCGCAAATCGAAAACGTGTACAACTATATTTTGAAGCAGGAAGAACATCACCACAAACAGACATTCAAGGAAGAATACATGGACTTCCTCAAGAAGTTTGAGATCGAGCATGATGTCAAATATCTGTTCGAGTGGATTGAATCATAAAGACCTCGCAGGCTTTAGAAACCTGCGAGGTCTTTAGCATCAAGCGCTCCAATCGTCTTCAAAAACGTGACTGTCATCCGCGCGGTCGCGCCCCAGAGCAATTCGCCATCGTAGGGGTGGTACGTGATCAACGATCGTTCTGAATCGCGCATGAAAAATTCCCAGTAATTATTTCGATCCGAAAGCCACAAAAGGGGAATGGTAAACACCCGCGCCACTTCTGCGCCCGACACTTTGAAGGCATACGGAAATGGAATGACGCCCACAATGGGCGTCACTCGATAACTGCTGATGGTGATCAATTGACTGAGCCTGCCAAGGACTTTTACATCCGAGGGAACCATGCCAATTTCCTCCTCTGCTTCACGCAGGGCGGTTTGCTCGGGCGTCGTCTCGCCTTCGTCGCTTGCGCCGCCGGGGAAAGAGACTTGTCCCTTGTGCGATTGCACGCGATCTGTGCGGCGCGTGAATAACAAAAGCCATTCATCATTAACATAAGTCAGCGGAACCAGCACTGCCGCATTTCTCAAGCGCGTCGTTGGCTTGACAGGAATTTCTGCATACCCGTCTGATTCATCCCCATTTTTGCGGGACTCTTTTAATTTTTGGGCAATATATTCCTGAGTTAAATCCATGAGAATTACCCGCCGCGCAAGGGGCTTCCGCAATAGTCACATTCGGCGGTGATGTTGTCGATCCATTCGAGTTCGTCAGAACGGACAGCACCGCCGCAGGATGGACAATGCGTAGGCAAAATAGGATGTTTAACCGGCGCAGACTCGGCTGGAAGTTGATTCGGCTGGCTCGCGCCCAGTAAGCCTGCAACCTCCTCAGCCTCGGCGTTTAGCCCGCGCGTTTTTAATTCCTGCACCACACGCTGCCCCAGAATCCGCATTCGGTGAAAGCGTCCCTGAGCGGCAAGCATGGTCAGACCAAGCCGAAAGTACGCAATGCCCGTTTTTACATCCCCGCCCAATATGGCGGCGCGCCCCGCTTCCACATATAAAATTGGAGCGCGTTGTGGAAAGAGATTCTCAGCGCCCTGCGCAAGTTGATTGAACGCATCTGCCGCGCCCGAGTATTCTCCATCCATCAGCATTTGATTAGCCTGTTGCAGCACGGGAGGCACACGCCGTCTTCCCATTCCACCCCCGCGAAATTGATTTTGTCCTCTACGACGAAACATGTGAAAGTCTCCTTGTCATCTTGTCCCTGGTCTCGATACGCCCTGAAGAGCACGGGACTACTCGACCAACATCGCAATGCCGAACTAATCTTCTATGCCAACTTCATTTTCCAATTCCCGTCCGCGTGGATCAGTGTTTGGCTCGATCCTTCTGGCGAAGATCAAATAACCAGTGTGCGCCACCATGCGATCCACAGGGCGAATGCGAGCCGGATCTGATTTGTAATGACGAAGCATAATCTCGCACACTTCGACAAATGCAAATTTATGTTTCTTCAAAGCGATCAGCGTCTTTTCCACTTGATTGAAAGTTGGAATCAACGTGCCAAAGAATCCGCCGGGCTTGAGCGCCGCGCGTACCTGTTCAATATATTCATACGGAAATTGCACATCGAGAAAGAATGCATCTGCGTCGGTTTCGTCAAAACCTTCCTGAATGTCACGCAGTTTGAAATCTACGCGCGAAGCGAGTCCGACGCGCTCCAAATTTTTTCGAGCCAGATTCTGCGTATCTGGTTTTTGTTCGTAGGAAATGACGCGCCCATCCGCGCCAACAGCGGTTGCCAGGGCAATCGTCATCGAGCCGGAACCAGTCCCCGCCTCCATCACACGCTGCCCGGGCGCAATGCCCATCATCACCAAAATATAGCCAATATCCTTTGGATATAAAATTTGGGTGGCGCGCGGCAGGTCGTTGAGAATATCTGCAATGGACGGCTGTAACAAAAAGAACGGCGCATTCATGTGACTAAAAACCTGCGAGCCGTACGGCTTGCCGATCAGGTCGTCATGTTTGAGCACGCCGCGATGACTTTGAAAATCGCCGCCTGATTTAAGGTGAAAAATAAAATGTTTGTGGGTCAAGCCGACCAGTTGCACAAGGTCGCCTTCACGCGCGGTGGATGAATAGATCATGCGGTTATTGTACTCCCTCCCCCAGCGGGGGAATTTTTGGGGACGATGGTGGTTTCCGTAATTTTTTATTGGATGCGATCAAGACTGCGAACATGCCAACTCCAAGCACAAACATACCGCCCAGCATGGCAGGAATAAAATTAAATATCCATTCGGGTTTTCCAATTGCTTCTCCAATGACCGAAAGCCCCGCGCCGACCGCGCAAGCATTCCAAAGCCCATGAATGCTGACCGCGCCAAAATACGCGGCAAAAAAACGCAGGATGCGTTTCTCGCGGAATGCCGAGACAATTCCCCAGCCAACCAGACCCGAAGCGGTCATGTGCAAAAGGCTTGTCCCTGCGCGAACACTAACAATGACCGGCCAACTCACCGACCCGTCGCCGCTTGCATTCAAACTTTCGAGCAAGGCAAATGCCGCGCCACTTAATATCCCCAAGGCAAACCCTTGCGCAGGCGATTCTATTTTCTTTGCGAAAATCCAGACCGCCAGCGGTTTGAATGCCTCCTCGATCAAGGGCACAAGGAGCGAGATGTACCCAATGGCAGTTGCGATCAAAATCGGGCTGGAAATATAAGGCGCAAGCAATTTCAAAATTACTTCTTCGCTTGTTTCTTGTTTAAGAATGTTGCCCAGGCTTAGTATTTCCTGAAAAAGCGCGGGGTGCAATATGGCAACCATAATTATGCCAACAATGATCATGCCCAATAACAGAACACCCTCCAGCACGATCATGATCAGCGGACCAATGCTCATGCTCAAGCCCAATATGCCAAAGACGCGCCAGCGCGGACCAAGTTCAATTCCATTTGTGCCAATGCCGAACAACAACCAAATGGGCGGCACAATGACAAACAGAGTCAATATCGGAAGCATGATCCACGCGAGCCATGCAATTTCGGTGTAAGCGATGATCCCGCCAAGGATTACAGAACCAAAGATCAGCGCCAGAACTACGATGATTTGCCAGCCCGCAAATGGAAACACAAATGGAATTTCAGCCTGCTCGCGTCCCAGCGTTTTTTGCAGAACAAACCACGAACACAGCAATAAAATCAACACCTCGAAACCAAAAGCAAAGGCTCCGATCATTTGCCCTGCCGGATCACCTTCTTCAGTGAAAAGACTGACGATTGAATTTGCGCCCAAACCAAGCGCAATTAACAGCACAAACACCATGCTCAACCCAAGAACGATTAAGATCAACAACGAAGTCCAGTGCGTTTTTTTTGTTTGCATTATTTCTCTTCAACATCCACACTTAAGATTTTATCGCCTGGCGAAAGGACTGCGCCCTGCGCGGGATCACGCGGCGTTAATTTTTCAGCCACATCCAAACCGCTGATTACCTGTCCGAAAATGGTATAGCCGCCATCAAGGTGAGCGGCGGGAGCATACGTAATAAAAAATTGACTTCCGTTTGTATTGAGTCCGCTGTTTGCCATGCCCACCATGCCGGGTTTGTCAAATTTCAAATCATTAATTTCATTGTTAAAAAAATAGCCCGGGTTGCCATTGCCTGTGCCGCTTGGGTCGCCAGCCTGCGCCATAAACCCAGGAATTACGCGATGGAAAGTGACGCCCTCAAACCAGCCCTGCCGCGCAAGAAACACAAATGAATTTACAGCCAGCGGCGCTTTGTCTGCAAATAACTGCATCACGATATCCCCTTTTTCTGTGTGAAGCGTGGCAATATATTGCTTCTGCGGGTTCACACTAAAAGGAGGGCATTGCGTAAATTGCTTTTTCCCCAACGCAATCAAACCCACCGCGTCGCTCATGCTTTGATAATCAATGACATACGGCGGCTGGAGCGAACCATTAATGAGGATCAACGGCACGGCGGGGATGCTTAACTTCTTCGCCGCATCATAGCGCAGCCTCATGCTGGCTGCTGTTTTATCGGCATTGATCGCCGCCTGGAGTTTTTCCGCATCCAACCCAAGCGCGGCGGATTCCTTCACAACCCAGGCATTGAACGCATCAGGCTTCAAGATTGTCCATTCATCATATTTGACGAATAACAGATCATACATTTCCCAAAATTTACCCTGCTCATCTGCCGCAAGCGCGGCAAGAACCGCCTTATCTGATTTGTCGAGAATGTCGATCAAAGGCAGGGGACGGAACACAAAGCGCAGGTCATCGTGATTCCGCATCAACTCACCGATGACCGCCGCCATATTACGACAGCCCTCTGCTTGAAAATCGCAATATTCAACAATGGTGACCGGCGCATCCGCAGGACCAAAGGAAAAGTCTGCGGAACTGACAGGCGGAAAGTAAGAGGCTGCGTTGGGCGCTTCTGTAGGCTGGGCAATGATTGAAGAACAACTCGCTGCTGCCGATGTGGGCGTATCTACAATGACTGGCTCCACCAGAACAACCGCCGTGGGCGTTGCGGTTTTCGAGGCACAAGCATCAAGGATAAAAATACTGGCAATAAAAAATATTATAAAAAAAGTTCGTTTCATGGGAATCTCTTTTGTAGGTCAGGCTTTTCGCCTGACATTTGCTTTGGCGGGTTACAAACCCACCCTACGGACTTACCGCTTTCTGTAACTGTTCAAACTTTGTCATCCATGAAATGGTATTGACAAAATCAGCCAGTGAATCACTTTGAGATCGCAACGCGCGCACAGCAGGTCCAACGGGGTCTTCGCCTGCCGCGCCGCCGGGTAAATCAGCATAGGCGCCGTAAAATGAAAAATAAGCCTGGTTGATTTTGCGAATTAAATATCCGTTTTGCAAAAAGATCGCGCGGCGCGATTCCATGTAGGCTTCGGCTTCGTCAATTTTTCCTTCTGCAAGCAGGGCATCTGCCTGCACACGCGTTTCGTGCATTTCGGCGCGAAAGTCGAACGGGGGACGCAAAGAGTCTCCGGGTTCGGGGTGATCAAGCGGAGCGGAGATCAGGCTCAGGCTTGGGCGCGAAGCGCTGATCAATTCAGGATAAAAATGTTCGAGCGCGAGTCTGCCAATCTCATTCCCCGCGATGGATGCGGTGGTTTCATTCATGATGCGAAGTTGAGGGGTTTCGCTGTATAACAATCCCAGCGGACGAAGCGTGAGGTAGTTGTGAATCCATTCGTGCGCCACGGTGCTGAGTAACCAGTTTACGTCAGTGGTGCGCATGACCATGGTTGGGTAAACACCCACACCGCCAATATTGACAGCCAGCGAGGATACGTTGAGTCCGGCATCTACGCGGCTTTCGAGGGCAAATATTTCATCACGCGGCAAGTTGGCGTCAATGGAGATGCTTGCGGTTTGTTCAACATGATCACGCGGAGAAATCACCAGCGCCATGGGCAGCGCCGTGGAGTGATACCAGACATCTGGCACGGGTTGTCCCGCAGCAGTCAGACCAACCTCGGCAAGGGTCTGGCTGATCTGCTCCTGCAAGATCGCCTCTGCGAATGGTGCGAGTTGTGTTTCTCTGGCGTAAATTTCAGCCAGTTCGGCGCGTAATGCTTTGGATGCGAGTTCTTTATCGGAAATGGCAGCATCTGCATAAATTTTTTCAAGCAGGTATTCTTTTTCAGCGATTTGTTGTGTCAGCCGCAGGTATTCTGTGACGATCTGTTTTTGGGTGGCGTGATCAAATAATTGCGGCGCGCCAACTGAGGCGGAGCGCAGTTTGATCAGCGCGGCATTGCCCATCCACGAAAGATAGTTAAATTCGATCTGGCGCGTGTAGGCGCGTATCTTTTCAGTCTCGTGCGTGATGGATGGGTTGCCATAACCGGTGAGTATGGCAACAATGAAAAGGATCAGAGTTAATTCAAGCCCGCGTGCAATGCGTTGAAACATGAGTTGGATTATAACAAACCGTAACTCACGCATTGCTTGACTCGCGCCGTGTGTAATCTACCAGATAGTCGGTAGAAAGTTTTTAGACACACCTTCGGTTTTTCGGGGGCTTAGAGATTGTTTAATAATCCCGCTTTTTGACCACAAAGGCACGAAGTCTCAAAGAAAAAACTTTGTGTCTTGGTGGCTTCGTGGTGAAGTTATTAAAAAGTCTCTTAGCTTATCATCTCAAAAATACGGGAAAAAGTGACAGTCACCTATTTGCCCCAAAAAGTCGAGTGGGTGAGACTTCCGAAGTCTTCGAGACTTCGGAAGTCTAGATGCGCCGCTCCAAAATATTGAGAAGATACGGCTTAGCCCCCGAAAGAGCAGGGAGGCTATAAAATTATTTTTGACGATTTACTTAAACTTGCGGGCGCTTTGTGATATATGGCACTGGTATAATGCAAAACATGAAGATTTTTATCTCCTATCGCCGCGCAGACAGTACCTACCTCATTGGTCGCATCAGAGACAGGTTGATAAATATATTTGGGGATGAAAGCGTTTTTCGTGATTTGGATGATATTCCCGCCGGGGTGGATTTTAGTACAGTGCTTGAAAAGGAAACAAATGAGTGCAATGTCATGTTGGTGGTGATCGGCCCGCTGTGGGTCGGCATTACCGATGCCCAGGGGAACAAACGACTTTTCGACGCCAATGACTACACACGCCTCGAAGTTGAAACCGGTCTCAAGCGGATTGGACAGGGCCAAGCTACAGTCATTCCTGTGCTTGTGATGAATGCGGCAATGCCATCTCCTCAAGATCTGCCTGAAAGCCTGCGACAACTCACATTCCAAAACGCCATCAGCGTCCGCAATGATCCAGATTTTAATCATGACATCGAGAGATTGATCCGCGATATTAAGCGTTCGCAAGGCAATGTGGAGCAGATCATCTCTGTCCAATATTTTGAACCTGAGACTCTCCACATCCCCGAAGGTTCGTTTTGGATGGGAAGTTCGGGCGGAGCGACCACAGCCGGATATGAAATGCCGCAACACGAATTGTCCCTGCCTGCCTACCGCATTGGCAAGTACCCGGTGACAAATTCACAGTACGAGGAGTTCATTCGTCAAACAGGGACTCTGGTTGCGCCAAGCATGGGATGGGATGGTCAAAAAGTTCCAGCAGGAAGCGAAAATATCCCCGTCACAGGTGTGACTTGGTACGAGGCGCTCGCCTATTGTCAGTGGCTCAGCGAAAAAACCGGACGAAAATATACGCTGCCCAACGAAGCGCAGTGGGAAAAAGCCTGTCGCGGGAGCGGCAAAAATACCTACCCTTGGGGCGATGAATTTGATTCAACGCGCTGTAACCAGGGACGGGCAAGCATCGCGCCAGTGGATGCCTTCCCCGCGCAAAGTGAATATGGATGCTTTGACCTCGTAGGCAACGTGCGCCAGTGGACTTGCAGCCTGTGGGGAGAAAAGCGAATTATGCCCGATCCAAAATTTGCCTACCCGTGGAAAAATGATCGGCGCAACGACTTGAACGCCAGCCGCCAGGTTCGACGCGTAGTGAGGGGCAGTTCCATGAAAGATGATATAACTCTATTGCGATGCAGTGCCCGCAGTGGACAGGCTCCAGATGATGCCGGACTACCAGGCACGCGGCACAGTTTTCGGGTGGTTATGAACGTGTAATTATTTCAGAAATTTGTGGAGGGTTTTTGTGACTACAATCAGACGCGCGAGGGAAAAGTTACTCAAAGAGTCTTCAACCAAAATGGGGTTTTGGGAAGACATTATGCCGCGCATTAATCAGGGCATTGTGATTCCGATCATCAGCAATTCTTTCCGAATCGAGCAGATTTTCCGCGAAGAAGAGGAACAGAACGAACCGGCGGCGGAAGAGGAATTTGCAATTGACGAACAACTAACCGCAGAATGGGCGGACTGGATCGAATATCCCATGCAGGATAAACATAATCTGGCGCGGGTGGCTCAATATTTTTTGGTGGAACAAAAAGACAACCCCCAGGCGCGGACAAAATATCTTGAGTTCCTCAAAACATTCCTGTTGACCATTGCAAAAGATGACAGTGATTATGCCGACCTTGCTGACAGGCTCAAGGCGCAAATTCAGGAACAGCGTTTTTCAGAGATTGTCCAACAGTTGGATTACCCCAGATTTCCACAAAACACCGAAGATCCACTGCGATTGCTGGCAAGACTTCCACTGCCCATCTACATCACCACCAGCCAGAGTGATTTTCTGGAGCGCGCATTGGAAGCGGAAGAAAAAAAGCCACGCACACAGATCTGTTTCTGGTCCGGCATGATTTCCAGCGCTAACCCCGAACACCGCACCGACCCAGACTTTATGCCCACCGTTACAAATCCGCTGGTCTATCATTTGTACGGGCTGGAAGATTACCCGCAAACCCTGGTACAAAGTGAAGATGATTACATCAATTTCATCATGTCAATGGTCGAGGATACCAACACGTTGAATCCCATTGTGCCGCTCAACCTGCGGCGGGCATTGGGCGAATCAAACCTAATCCTATTGGGGTATCGGCTACAGGATTGGGATTTCAGAATCCTGTTCAGGTTTATCTTGAAATTCCGCAGGGATGAATTCTCGCCGCGCGGGTTGGTCATCCAACTTAAACAGGATGAGAAAAAGATTGGGAACGTGGAAAAATCACTCGAATATCTTGGGCGTTATTTCGACAGAAAGAAATTCGACATCGAGTGGGGCAATGCTGAGGCGTTCATCCAAAAACTTTGGAGTGAGTGGAATACTTACAGGCAGGGGCAATTATGAAAAACCCATACATCGGGCCACGTACCTTCCAAAAGGAGGACGGCGAATTTTTCTTCGGCAGAGAGCGCGAAGCCCGCGATATGCTGTCGCTAATTTCGTCTGAAAGGCTGGTTCTCTTTTACGCCCAATCTGGCGCGGGGAAAAGTTCGCTGATTAATACCAGCGTGATCCCCGAACTGGAGAATGGCAGTTTTGAAGCGCTCCCCGTGGGGCGGGTGCAGGGTGATTTATCTGCAACTCTGGATGTGGATAATGTTTTTGTTTACAACCTGATCAACAGCATCATCCAGCAAAAAGCCGATCCAAAATCTCTGGCGGGCGTTTCCCTCTCGCATTTTCTGGCTGGGGTGGAAATCAACAACAACGGTTACTACTACGAAGAACATCTCACAGAACAAGCCGCAGAAGAAGAAATTCACTGGCGGCACGTTCTGTTTATTGACCAATTCGAGGAGATATTCACCACCCACCTCGACGCATGGAATCACCGCGAGGGATTCTTTCGCCAACTGGCGCAGGCGCTAACCGACGACCCCTACCTGACTGTAGTTTTGATCATGCGCGATGATTACATCGCATCGCTGGATTTATACGCCCACCTGCTACCCGGCGGACTGCGGACGCGTTACTACATGCAGCGGCTTACCCGCGAAGCGGCGCTGAAAGCCGTCAAAAATCCAGTCAAACAAGTTCGGCCGTTTGCCAGCGGAGTTGCCGAAAAACTGGTCGAGGACCTTGCTGGTATTTTGGTTCGCACAACAGACGGCTCACAGGAAGTACAGCCAGGGCAGTACGTTGAGCCTGTGCAATTACAGGTTGTCTGCCACGGCTTGTGGGAAGCCCTGCCGCCCACGGGAAACGAAATTACCGAAAGCGCCCTACTGGAAGTAGGCGATGTCAACCAATCTCTCGAAAATTTCTACAACAAGCGGGTCGCTGAAGTTGCCAGACAAAAAAACGCTTCAGAGCGGCAGATACGCGAATGGTTTGAGCGCGAACTGATTACCGCCGGCAAGACCCGCAACATGGTTTTGCAATCTGCGGCGAATACCGATGGACTGCGCGACGATGTGATTCGCTTCCTGCAAGGCGATCTGGTGCGGGCGGAATTGCGCGCCGGTCAAATATGGTACGAACTTTCGCATGACCGCCTGATCGATCCGGTGCTTGCCAGCAACCTCAAATGGTTCGAGCAAAACCTAAGCCTGTTCCAACGGCGGGTTATGTTGTGGATTCAACAGGAACGCAGTGAAAGTTTGCTGCTGCGCGAGGGCGAACTGGCAAACGCAGAACGTGAAGCCGCCGATCTGACCCTGACCGACGAGGAAAGCGATTTTTTGGAAGACTGTCGCACACTCAACAAACGCATTCATCAAGACAAAGTCCAACGCCGCATCATCCTTGCCGCGCTTTTCCTCTCGTTGATTTTGCTGGTCGTGACCGTTTTTTCCTACTTCGACGCGCTGGAAGCAAAAGCCAATGCCGAGTCGCAAAAAATACGGGCAGAACTTGCCGAATCCGCGGCTTTGATTAGCGCGGGCGAGGCTCTGGATCAGAAGGAAATTGCCAACGAGCAGGCAATTAAATCGCTGGCAGGCAGTCTTGCCGCGCAGGCGGATTCAATAAAAGAAAGCGAGCACGCGCTTGCCCTGCTTTTGGCGGTGGAGGCATTCCAACGCGAAGACACCCTGCTGACGCGCGCGACTTTGTATAACCTAATTCAATTCACGCCCAATCAACGCTTCTTCGGGTTTGAAGGATCGGTGGCATCCATTGCCGTCAGCCCTGATGGCAAATGGGTTGCCGTCTCCAGCGCCAATCAACTTAGCGTAATTGACGCCGAAACCAGTCAGGTGGTATCCACCCAAGCCGCAGACCTGGGTATGGTCAACAGCCTGTCGTTCAACCGCGATGGTTCCCTGCTGGTCGCCGGTGGGTGCGCCCCGCAAGACTGCTCGTTTGCCGGCGGACAAATCACCCTTTGGGATATGCGCGACTCGCAAAAGCCCGCGCTTCTGGGCGATATTCGCACAGGGCATAGCGCGCAAATTCGGGCAGTCACATTCAGCCCGAACGGAAAATATCTTGCATCTGGCAGTTACGATCAGACCATTATTTTATGGGATGTTTCTGCGCCGAAAAAACCGCGCGCGGTAGGCAGCCCGTTACAGCCTGAGACCAACCGCAGTTTTATCACCAGCCTTGCATTTAGTTCAGATGGCAAGACCCTGGCTTCCGGCGGCGACGACGGCTCGATCAATTTGTGGAATGTCTCTGCCCCGTCTGCCGCAAAACTGATTGGGGCGGCTCCCGCCCAGCACACGAAGGCAGTTTACAGCGTGGCATTTGATCCATCGGGCAAACGGTTTGCCTCTGCCAGCGACGATAACACAGCCGTTCTGTGGGATTGGAACTCAACCTCTCGCCTGCCCGTCAATCCGCTGGCGCTCGAAGGGCATGGCGGGTTTGTGCGAAGCGTTGCCTTCAATGAAGATGGAAGCATCCTTGCCTCGGCTGGATTCGACACCCAAATTATTCTGTGGAACACCAAAACGGGCGCGCGCATTGGCTCTGCGCTCACCGCCCACACCAAACCGGTCAACGCAGTTATTTTTGGCGTGGCTGAAACTGCCGATGTTTTATTCTCTGCCAGCGGCGACCACACCGTCATCCGCTGGGATCTATCCACCCGCCAGCCGTTGAGCCAGCCAATAGCCAAAATTACCCCGCCGGCTGAGATCAACGCGCAGGCAGTCAGCGGCGACCTAAAAGCCTCGGTGGACGGTCAGCAAATTCTTTTGAAGGGCAAAGGCAGCCAATCGAAACTGTTGATTGGGCATACCGGTCTGATAAACACATTGGATTTCAGCCCGCAGAAAATTACGGGACGGATGGTACTAGCCTCTGCCAGCGATGACCAGACCGTGATTTTGTGGGATGTGAGCGTCATCCCCGACGCAGACGTTTTCCTCAAATTGGAGGGATTCAACAGCCCTGTTGCCTCTGCGTATTTCAGCAAAGACGGGAAAAACCTAATCACCATTGAAGCAAGTGGTCGCACCACCCAATGGATGATTAATCCCGCCGACTGGCTTGGGCTTGCCTGCAAAGCCGCAAACCGCAACCTGACCAAGACAGAGTGGGAGCAGTATTTCCTCACTGAACTGGCGTATCACAAGACATGCGAAAGCATCCCATAATTTAGAGGCGGACAAATGAGAATCGCAAAGAATACCCTCCTCGGTTTGATCATTTCAGCCTTCGTGCTGATTCAACTTGCCAACCCAACTTCGGTGTATGCTGACGGCGAGATCGAATCCCCGCCGACCGATACCGCCGAAACAATTCCCCCCGAACCAGAATCAACTGACACGACGGAAATTATCGCAGAAGAAGTGGTTCTGGAAGAAGAAGTGGTTCTGGCAGAAGTCCTTGAAGAAATCCCCGAAAACACCGGCGTGGTGGTTTTGGATGAAAACAACCAGCCTGTTCCGCTTGCCACGCAGGAAGCGGCCGAAATTGCCATAACCGGCGACCCGGTTTGGTGCCCAACAGGCCAAAATCCTGGTGGTGTGGGCTGTTCAGGTTCTTATGGAAACTTGCAGGATTTGATTGCTGACGTTGGAGTTGGATTGCCTGAGCCTACTGTTGACGGTGGTGTGATCTGGATCCAATTTGGCGCGGATACTTCCGCTGTTGTTAATTTTAACGGTGCCAGTTGGACGACATGGAATCTCTTGCCATTAAAGCTTCAAGGTGGATGGAATGGACCGCCCGATAGTCTTGGGACAATTACTGCAACGAATTCTGTGTTCTCTGTACCGGTCATAATACAAAACTGGCAGGGAAATGTTACTGTGAACAATATTAAAGTCAGCGGCGTGACGGGCGATGGGTTATCGGTGAGTACCACGCAGGACATCTATATCAACGACAGCGAATTTAGTGGGAACACTAACTATGGAATAACCGCAGACTCCACTATAACCATTAATAACAGTGATTTCAATAATAATAAGGTGGGCGCGTACCTTACCGGCATTGCTGCCAATGTGACCATTACCGGCAATAGTTTTAACAGCAACACGATCAATGGACTGCAAGTTGATACGGCGGGGAATGTTAATCTCACCAACAGCACGTTTAGCGGCAACGGGGTTGGCGCATATTTTTTGACTGTCTCGGATGTTTCAGTTGCTGGAAGCACTTTTACTGGAGATAGTTTAACCGTAGGAGTTGCCAATAATATAGATATCAATAACAGTATCTTTAGAAGCGGCGGAAATGCATATCTATACGATTCTACCAATGTAACCATTTCCGGCAGTACGTTTACCGGGAGCAGTGTCAATGGCGCAAAAATAGAAACTATTAGCAACAATGTTACGATTGCAAACAGTACATTTAATGGGAATACCCAATATGGAGTGTGGGTAAATGGCGCTCAAAACATTGCCGTTTCCGGTAGTTTCTTTAATAGCAATGTAAACTATGGAGCATATATAGAATCTGTCAATAATATTTCCATTACTGGCAGCGCCTTTAATGAAAATATAAACCATCACGGCTTATATATTAAAACCGCAAATAATGTGGATATTATCAATAGTACATTCAGCAAAAATGCGCGAAATGGCGTGAATGTAAAGCAGGCTAAAAATATATTCATTAGTGGCGGCACTCTTAGCGGCAATGGATACAATG
The DNA here is from genome assembly GCA_020049345.1 of Anaerolinea sp. Lineage (GTDB taxonomy): Bacteria > Chloroflexota > Anaerolineae > Anaerolineales > Villigracilaceae > Villigracilis. Next base: position 3,907 of record JAIFKY010000009.1, on the reverse strand, counting down.
GAGCATACATAGAATCTGTAAACGACGTAATCATTTCCGGCAGTACCAATAATAACAATGGGGGGAATGGGATAGCTATAATAGATGCAAATGATGTATCCATCGTAAATAGTCAATTTAACGGGAATACGTGGAATACCAGTGATGGCTATTATGCGGTCGGCGCAGGGATTGGCACGGCAAATCATGTGACTATTTCCAATAGCAGTTTCAATGAAAACAATATCGGCGCGCAAGTATATGATGTAAAAAGCGCGTCCATTACCGGCAGCACTTTCAACGGAAACTTTGAGGGGCTGTATGTGCGATTAACTACAGGCGTAAACAATATCACCATCAGCAATAGCACGTTCAATGGGAATGCTTATGGAATCGATGCGGTTGCAGACCCTGGTGCAACCATCAACATGACTATTGACTGCGGCAATGTCAGTTATCAAAACAATGGAATGAACCTTTTTGTCGAAGGAAATGTGATTGTCAACCTTTGCGGCGGCGGTGATGCAAGGGAAAAGCCGGTTGAGCCAGACAGGCACGCTTCCGTTTCTGTCCCGCCCAAGCAGGAAATCTTCGAATTTATCATGGACTGTAGCCTGTACGATAGTTACCTTGTCAAATGGGCAAGCGGCGATCAACTCCTGCTCTCGTGTGTGGCGGGCGGCAAGGCGCGCATCTCACGCGTGGATAATACCGCCCTCCCCAAAGACCTGCCGGCAGGGTTTGAATACGCCACCGCGTTCAAGGTTGAGATTTCGCAAAAGGATGTTCCACTTGGCGTCATGCCTGCCGCAGGCTACATCCAGTTTGCGTTTTCATCGCGTCATGAAAACCCCCAGTACGGAATCATGTACTGGGACGAAGAAAGCGGCGATTGGGCGTTGCTCAAGGATTTTCAAATGGGAGTGGATGGCGCGTCGGTTACGTTCCCGCTTGATCCATCCAACCATCAGGATGAGTACAGGATACTGCGAGGCGCAGATTATGTCGCAGAGAAAGAACAGCCCCACGAGGAAGTCACGACCAACTTCACAGGCATATTTGTCCTGACACAGTATTAACCAAATACCTCCGAGTTCTTGAAGAACTCGGAGGTATTTTTTTTACACCAACATTCTGACAGGATTTTCGGGAGTGACTAAAAGGATGGGCTATGAAGACCTTTAACCACGGAGCGCACAGAGTCCACAGAGATTTTTTAGAGGTTTTCTCCGTGAGTTCTGTGGTCTCCGTGGTTAAATATTTTGGCAAGCCCACAAAATTAGCCACTTCTGGATTTTCCAGAAACCCCGCCAGCATTTGCACGCTTCGCGGATTCCGCTCGTCGCTAACGCGGTGGTCAACGGATTATGATAACTGCTCAACATCGGCGATATCTTTTGTTCTGCCGCTTGCTCTTTTATTCTTCTTTAGATTTTCCAAATCAATCACGTTGACTTCAATGCCGTCAAATTTATCCACAATTCTTGTTTGATAACACTCATCAAACTCAACGCCTGAGATGGATGTGGTAATTTCAAGCCGCATTGGAGGAAAACCCATGCGAATAATTTTTGGTTTTTGCAGGAATAATTCGGGTGTTAAAGTGGAGTCATCAAGCCCAAAGGCTTTCAACGTGGAAACAAGTTTTTGGGCATTGTCAGGGTGAATTGCAACCCAAATGTCCATATCCTCTGTGGCGCGGGCGTATCCATGATACCCAACCGCGTATCCCCCAATGAGTAAATAACGAACGTTATGCTCTTTCAGTAATTTCAAGAACTCTTTGAAGTCGGGCGGTAGCGTTAGAGCCATAATTAATTCTCCGCAAAAGTTCCATGTGTTGCAGGCGTTCAACAGGAGTTCTGGAAAGCCAGTATTCTTTATCCTGCTTGTCAGCTTCTTCAAAGGAAGATACGATTGAGAAGGCGGTTTTATCTATCCGGGGAAATTGATTCTCGTCCATGCGTTAAGTATAGCATAACGAAAGACCTCCGAGTTTTTGAAAACTCAGAGGTCTGCATTTTTACACCAACATTCTGACAAGGTTTTCCAGAAACCCCGCCTCACCTGTCCCGATGTCTTTTCGGGAGCGCTTGCATGAATTGCGCTGGGCGGCTTCGGCGCTGACGCGGATCGTTTACTTAGCCAACAGGCGGGCAGTCAGTGTGATCGGCGTGCTTGCCAGCGCTACGGAGACGGGACAAGCTCCCTTAACCGCGGCGGCAATTTCCTGAAACTTTTCATCACTGATGTCAGGCACATCCGCTTCAGTTGTCAGGTGAATATTGGTAATGGTGCTTTTGCCATCTATCACTTCGAGTGTGACTTGCGCCTGGGTGTGGATTTGCTTGGGTGTGAAGCCATTCTTGCCAAGATTGGAACTCAGCGCCATGGAATAACACCCTGCGTGTGCCGCGCCGAGCAACTCCTCAGGATTGGTACCCTGTCCATCCTCAAAACGCGATGACCAAGTGTACGCACCTTCAAACGTACCGAACTTCATGGTTCCCTTGCCTTCTTTCAGAGAGCCAGTCCAAACTGCATTTGCATTTCTGGTTGCCATTCTTAACTCCTTTTTTACAAATAAAAGTTGAAAACTCCGGGTCTTCATAGTCTCGGAGTTTTAGATTTTATACCAACATCCTGACAGGATTTTCAAGGAAGCCCGCCAGCAGTTGCATAAATTGTGCGGCTTCGGCGCCGTCGCTGACGCGATGGTCAACGGAGATTGTCGCCTTCATTCGCCAGCCTGCTTTGACCTGTCCGTTTTCAACAACGGGGATTTCCCTTGCGGATGCAATCGCCAAAATCCCAACTTCGGGCGGATTGATGATGGCGATGAAATCTTCGACATCGTACATGCCCAAATTGGATGTTGAAAAGGTCGAGCCGTCCACATCCTCGGGCTTGACCTTGCCTTCGCGGGCGCGTGCCGCCATGGCTTTGACTTCGCCTGAAATCTGGCGCAATGTCTTTTGATCAGTGTCCTTGACCACGACGGTCATCAATCCGCCGGGGACTGTGACTGCCACGCCGACATTGACCTGCCCAAACTGAATAATTTCATTGCCTTTGATCGTCGCGTTCAAATTGGGGAATTGACGCAGCGACAACGCCACGCCTTTGAGCACAAAATCATTGACCGAGACTTTTTCGGCATCGGGCAAATAAGCGTTGACCTGCTTGCGCATGTCCATCAACGCATCCATTTTGAATTCGTGGGTCACGTAAAAATGCGGAATGGTTGTTTTAGATTCAACCAGTCTGCGCCCGATGGCTTGGCGGAGTTTGGTTGTGCTGGTTGTCTTGTCGGTTAGTCTGCTAGTTTGCTGGTCGGCTAGTGAACTAGTGACTAGCGGACTAGCGACTAGTTGACTAGCCACTAAATTTTCAATATCCTTGCGGACAATTCTTCCACCGGGACCCGTGCCCTGAACTTTGGACAAATCCACTTTTTGGTCGCGGGCAATTTTCTTCGCAAGCGGGCTGGCTTTGACGGGGGCGCTGTCAGCGGACGCAACTGCTTGGGAAGCAGAATCAACTATCGACGCAGATTGAGCCGCAGCATCCGACTTTTGACTTTCGACCTTTGACTGTCCGCTGTCCACTGGCGACTGATCACTGACCACCTCCCCCGCTTTCCCCACAATCGCAATCGGAGCATTGACAGGAACCATCGTGCCTTGGTCAACGATCAGTTGCAAAACAACGCCGCTTGCGGATGATTCAACTTCGACGGTGGCTTTGTCGGTTTCGATTTCGGCGAGTACGTCGCCTTTGTTGATATTTTCGCCAACCTGTCTCACCCAGCGGACGAGCAAACCCTCAGCCATATCGAAGCCGAGTTTGGGCATGGAAATTGTTTCAGCCATTATTTCAAAACCTCCTTCACCGCCGCGGTGATGTCTGCCACCTGCGGGAGCGCGGC
>JAIFKY010000014.1 GCA_020049345.1 Anaerolinea sp. | reverse complement strand
GATGGTTTCCTGCACAGTCTTTGCGCCGTCGCGCGAATAACTGGCGGCTTGGGCGGAATCTTTGGTGACCGATTGCGCGTTGCTTGTGACTTGAGCAATTGCAGAACTGATGCGCGATGCGATAAGAGATGCCCTGCCGATGGCGTTGGCTTGTTCCTGTGCGCCCTGGGCAACGGTGGTGATGATGTGAGACATCTTCTCTACCGAGGCTGCGGTATTGTTAACCGACTCGGCTTCCATGGTAATTCCCCGCGCCACTTGCTGAACTGTGACCGAGATTTGGGAGGTTGCCTGCCCTGCCTGATTTGCCGAAGTTGATAATTGTTCAGATGCTATCATCAGAGTCTTTGCGCTCTGCGCTACGTGTTGAATGGTTGCGCGCAGGCTTTCGATCATTTCCTTGAAGGCGTGACCCAAATTATCCTCTTCCGATTTCGGCTGGATGTTTTCGGTGAGTTCGCCATTGGAGATGAAATCAGCCACGCCCGCCATTTCCTTTTGATAATTGAGCATCAAACGCATGGAGTCTGCCAGAATGCCGTATTCGTCTTTGCTGACATAATCGAATGTCTGACTCACATCCCCTTTGGCAAGCCGGTTGGCTACGTTCACCATTAACTTGATGGGTTGCGTCACATTGCGGGCGATTACAAAAGCGACAAGCGAAACCAGAGCGATGGACACGATGATTATGATGACGCTGATCGTCGCGAGGCGGGTGGCCGCGGCGTTGGCTTCAGAAGTTTGCTGTTCAGAGACCAAGCCCAGTTTCAAATCGGGCAGCCAGGTATATTGTCCAAGCACTTCTTTTCCAATGTAGTTCGTATAAATTCCACTGCCTGATTTGGCCGCCTGCAATTCCTTGCTGGCAGTGGTCTGGAGCCGATAATTTAATTCGGGAGCATCCACGATCATTCCAGCTTTTTTCATTTCAGTTACAAATCGTGGCGTGGTGACAAAATAGCCTTCAGAGTTAAGCAGGTAACTTTCAGAGGTCTCGCCCATTCGATTTTTAGCGAGCAGTTGAGTGATGGAACTAATTGGAACCGTTTCACCGATCACGCCCACAATCAATCCGCCGCTTGACCTGACCGGCGACGCAAATACGATGACGATGTTTCCCGTTGCTCTCGATACAATCGGCTCGGATATGGAAATCCTGCCGCTCAGGGCTTCTTTGAAATAAGCGCGATCAGAAACATCGAGCGGGTTGCCATCAGAAGAGACAATGGAGATGCCGTCCGTTCCAACCAGAAAGATCGTTTCGTATCTGCCCCACAAGCGATAATATTGATTGATCGCTTCGTTTGCCGTTTCTGGATTCATGGATGAGATTCTGGCTATCCCTGAAAGAGTCTCAATATCCTGAGACCGTTCAGTCGCCCAATTAAGGATATAAGCCGACTGGTCTTTCTCAATAATGCCTTGAGTATTGCTGGCAGAATCGCCAAGCGCGCTGCGGGCCAGGCTGTAACTGACCAACGCGCTGCCTACTACTGGAATAATCCCAATGAGCAGCATAAAAAAAAGCAATTTGCCAAAAAACGAACGTTGAATTGGCAGATTCGCGCTTGTTTCAATTGGCTCATGTTGATTCATAATTAGTACCTCTGGTGATTTTTCTCAAAGCATAAATGACCAACGAACGATAATCAAATACTATCCATTGAGTTTGAAGCGTGAGACAACCTGCGACAATTGCTGTGCCATCTCCATCAATGATGCGGCTGAAGCGGATACTTCCTCTACTTGAGATGAAACTTCCTCTGTTGAAGCGGAAACTTGCTCAACCGCCGCGCTGTTTTCCTCGCTGACGCTGGCGATGTTTTCGATGGACTGGGTCAACTCTGATGAATTTGCCGCCATCTCCTCTGTCGCCGCGGTATTCTCTTCGATTACCGCCGAGACCGCATCCACAGCCTCCACCAATTCTCCCGCCGCCGCATTCACTTTGGCCGCGGCCTTTCCCGCTTCCTCTGCCTGCTTGTACACTGATTCAGCCGCCACGAGGATATTGCCCAGCACGGTTCCGGCTGAGTTGGCGCGGGTAACGCCTGCTTCCACTTCCGCCGCAGAGTCTTTCATTGCTCCCACCGCTTCGTTGACCGTTTTCTGAATACCCTTGATCAGCGTGGCGATTTCTTTGGTTGCCACGCTGGAACGTTCTGCCAGTTTGCGGACTTCATCCGCCACCACCGCAAATCCTTTGCCTTGTTCGCCTGCGCGCGCGGCTTCGATGGCAGCGTTCAATGCCAGCAGGTTCGTTTGGCTGGCAATATCTTCGATAGTTTCAACGATGACGCCGATCTCTTCTGAGCGCGCGCCCATCTCTTCCACCTTGTTCGCCGACAACCCAACTTTACTGCGGATGGTTTCCATTCCGACGATGGTTTCCTGCACAGTCTTTGCGCCGTCGCGCGAATAACTGGCGGCTTGGGCGGAATCTTTGGTGACCGATTGGGCGTTGCTTGTGACCTGTCCAATTGCCGTACTGATGCGCGATGCCACAAGAGAGGCTTTGCCGATGGCGTTGGCTTGTTCCTGCGCGCCCCGCGCAACCCCGTCAATGGCATGGTTCATTCGCTCAACAGATGCGGAGGTTTTGGTCACGCCGCTGGTTTGCTGGGTAATTCCCTGTGCCACCTGTTGAATTGTGGTTGCGATCTGCCGCGTGGCATCGCCTGAAGATCGCGAAGATGCGGTTAGTTTACTGCTGACCGTCATTAGGTGTTGGGTGCGCTGGGCAAGGATCTCGATCAAACCGCGCAGGCTGGAAGGCTCACTGTTGTAGGTTGCCACGGGAATGCCTGCGGCAACAGCACGGTTGAGGTACGGAAGCAGTCCGTTGTCGAAGATGTCGGTAACGATGGCGTCGTATCTCGCCTGTATCAGTTTTTCGATCACCGGTCCCCGCGCCGCCAGGCTTGGAGGCTGATTGCCCTCAGGAAGAATCCACTCCACCGTGGCATTGTGGTTGCGCAACTCAGCGGCTGCGGCCAATACGCCGGCGTGGACGGGGTCCCAGAAGTGGCTTTCGGCGCGTCCGAGCACAGCGATCCGCAACGGGGTGGGGGAACGGCGCAAAGGCTTGGCGCGTCGCTCAGCAACCGCAGCCGATTCGATACTGCCACGCCCCGCCTGCCAAAATTGCTGATAATTTTTCTGTGTGATTATGTCTGTGGTGGTAAGAAGACGCGGCGTGGGTGGGTACCATCCGGCATTTTTAGTTCAATTCGCGTGAATTTGCGGAATTCGCGGCTAAGGTTTGGGGACAAACGATAATCAAATAGCAAGTTATGCGGTACTGCGATTAAAGATATGGATGACCGGATCGTGACCCTGCGCGAATGGGTCTTGTCCCATGGTGGCGGTTACCGCGCCTTGCACGACATATTGCATGGTTTCATCCACCAGATCGTGGGTGATCAACTTAATGCGTCCCACCGCGCCAGCATCCACCAGCGCGTGCGCCGCCCCGTACGGACCTCCGCCCTCGCCCACATAAATACCCGCAAGGCTCGGATGCCGCTTTATAAGTTCCATTGTTTTGGCGTAACAAGTTTCGGCGCTGTCGTGATCTTCCACCGCTTCCATGATCTGCACATTGGGATATTTTTCGCGCAGGATGCCTTCAAATCCCTTGCGCCGCAATTGATGGGAAGTCTGCGCAAACGAACCGGTGATGACGGCTATTTGACCCTGTCCCTTAAGGGTATTGCCCATTAGTTCGCCGCAGGCAAGCCCTTCGAGGTAGGGATCAGACCCTACATAAAAAAGCCGCTGGCAGGGTTCATCGGTGACCGTGTTGAATTCTTTGGCGCTACTCTTTAACTGGGATATAACCGCATTAAGCGCTTTGGACAATTGTCTAACTTCACCGGAGCCGATTAAGTCAAGCGACCGGGTATCCAACGTGGCGCGGGCTGTCAGGTTTCCCTGTGCCAGTGCGGTTAGCGCATCGGTCAGCGCAAGGCTGTCTTTGGTGATTAACTCTTCAGATTCGGAGAGCAAATGCTTCAAAGGTTTGACGATGGTTTCGCGCGTGAAGAGCCAACTGACTCCCCAGCCTAGCCCGCTGCCTAAGCAGATCAGGAACGCTGAATCACTCAGTTTTATATAACCAGCCAGACGAAAGACAAGTCCGCCAGCCAAAAGTATGAGTACCATCCAAAAACCCAGGTGATTGGTTAGTTGTTGTTGTCTTAATTTTGAAAGCATACACTTCTCCTTGCGCATAGCATGAGGTTGGATGGACGGACAGAAAATCCAAATTTCTCACGGCAAGCCCTGTTTCAGCTTGGCATCAATCTTCTCGGTCTGCTTGCTATCAACCTTTATAAATAACTTTCGTATCATCTCAAAAATAAGGGGAAAGGTGACAGTCACCTATTTACCCCAAAATATTGAGAAGATACTAGCTTTCTTTCAATTGCTGACAAGTGACACGTCGAAAGTTTTGAAATAGATTTTGCTTTGTCGGGGGCTTAGCCCCCGACGGAACATTCAAAGGTTATCCATTTACTTTCGACCAGTAAACTGTTGAAATAGTCTGATGCAAAATGGGTCAGGTGGTCATTGCTTCAAGTGATCTTTGTTCATCGAGATTAAGAACCTTGCTCAACTCCAGCAGGATAATGAGACGATTCTCCAGCCGCGCAATCCCTTTCAGAAATGCCGAATCGACTGAATTGATCATCGGCGGTAGTGGCTCGATGTTTTCATCGGAAATTCGCAAGACCTCCGAAACACCGTCCACAATGATGCCGGCTTTGATGCTGCCCATGGTGACGATCATGATGCGGGTTTGGCGCGTATCTTCCCGTGTGTCAAGGGAAAAACGGAGTCGCAGGTCGAGGACGGGCAGTACACTGCCGCGCAGGTTGGTCACCCCTTTGACGTAGGGCGGCGTATGCGGCAGTTGGGTGATCGCCTGCATTTTGATGATGCTTTCCACCATGGCGATGTTGATGCCGTAAAACTCGTTTGCCAGTTCAAATACTACCAGTTGTTGTTCCATGCTTTTTCTCCAAGGCAAATTGGTTATTTATTAAGTTTGAAGCGGGAAACCACCATTGACAACTTTTGCGCCATTTCCATCAGCGATGTTGCGGATGCGGAGACTTCTTCCACCTGCGCCGAAACTTCCTCTGTTGATGCGGAGACTTCCTCCACCGCCGCGCTGTTTTCCTCGCTGACACTGGCGATGTTCTCGATGGACTGGGTCAACTCTGACGAATTCGCCGCCATCTCCTCGGTTGCCGCGGTATTTTCCTCGATCACTGCTGACACTGAATCAACAGCCTCCACCAACTCTGTCGCCGCTTCACCCACTTTCGCCGCGGCGTTTCCCGCATCATCCGCCTGCTTATAAACTGATTCAGCGGCTACAAGAATATTATCCAATACTGTGCCCGCAGAGTTCGCGCGAACAACGCCTGATTCCACTTCGGTGGCAGAAGCCTTCATTGCTTCCACGGCTTCGTTGACCGTCTTCTGAATGCCCTTGATCAACGCGCCAATTTCCTTGGTGGCAAGACTGGAACGTTCTGCAAGTTTTCGCACTTCGTCGGCTACCACAGCAAAGCCTTTGCCTTGTTCGCCTGCGCGCGCGGCTTCGATGGCCGCATTCAACGCCAACAGATTTGTCTGACTGGCAATGTCTTCGATGGTTTCAACAATGGCTCCGATCTCTTCGGAGCGAACCCCCATCTCTTCCACTTTGGCGGCGGAGAGACCAACCTTGGCGCGGATGGCTTCCATGCCGACAATGGTATCCTTGACAGTCTTGGCGCCGTCGCGGGAGTAGGTGGCGGCTTGAGCGGAATCACGCGTGACCGCCTGCGCATTGCTGGCAACTTGCTCGATGGCCGCGCTGATGCGCGAGGTGACCTGCGATGCCTTGCTGATGGCCGTGGCTTGTTCCTGGGCGCCCTTGGCAACCCCTTCGATGGCGCGGTTCATTTGCTCTACAGAAGCGGATGTCTTGGTGACGCCGCTGGTTTGTTGGGTGATGCCAAGCGCAACCTGTTGGATGGTCGTGGCGATCTGGCGTGTGGCGTCGCCCGATTGTTCAGATGCCGAAGCCAGTTGCGAGGCGGCGGCTGAGACGGCATTGGCGCTTTCGGCCACCTGTCCTACCGCATCGCGCAGTCCAGCGACCATTTTGGAAAAAGCAGTCCCAAGTTCGTCTTTTTCAGATTTGGGCGTCACAGAAATCATCAGGTTGTTGTCTGCAATGGCAGAGGCGGCAACTCCCATGTTCTGCAAGTAATTGATCAACTGGTCGAAAGCTCTGCCAATCTCCCCAATTTCATCCTGACGCAAGCGTACGTTGTCTTTCTCGGCATCGCTCATCTGGCGCGCCAGTTCGCCGACAGAAAGGGATTGTGAGATCTTCACCACGATGTCCAATGGCACGGTAATACTGCGCGAGATGACAATGCCAAACCCCAACGCGATCAACACTGCCGCCGCAATGACTCCCAGCATGATGACATTGGCTTGATTCGCCGCGGCTGAATTTTCATTTGAGATATTTTTAGCCAATTCCACTTTCATGTCTATCATGGCTGTGATCTGATCTTGAATGGCTCTGGCGCTTGTATAGGCGTCGCCAAATAAAATTTCAAGGGCTGCGTCTCTTTTTCCAGCCTTATTGAGAGCGATCATTTCATTCAGGTATGGATCGAACTCTTTTTTTGCGGCGACGTAGTCGGCAAAGTGATCCCGCATTTCCTGTGTCTCGATCAGCGCTTCATATTCTGCCGCAATGATATCCATTTCTGCCGAAAGTTCGTTGATTGTTTCGTACTTTGTCTGTTGCTCTTTGGTATCGTCAATTAATATCGCGTCGCGCATATTGACCCGAATCCGTTGGAATGCGATTCCCAGCCGGTCCAATTGCATAATTGGGATCGTGTAATTCTGATATAACCGGGTGTCGGCTGCATCTATCTGGCGGATATAATTAATGCCGAAGACGCCTACTACGCCAGTCAGGACGGCCATGAAAATAAATGCTCCAATTAGTCTTACATTTGTCTTGAGGTTATCAATCCATTTCATTATTTTTTTCTCCTCGGTGGAATCTATGATTTCCTTGAATGGGAATTATTCAGACATTGCAAATAGCGTGACCTGTGGCTGCATTGGCAATAAAATAAAAACTGCCGTATCAACCTGCTCAGCCAGCCCAATATTGAAGCGGCAAAGTGGACAAGTTCTCATCGCCTGCGCCAACAGGCAACATTTGCAGGTCGCAATGTACGATTCGATTTTTTCTTTTTCAGTCATGGCGTAGTCCTCTCGAAAACTCGTATCTATGAGCAAATGTGGATGTATCTTGATCTGCCGGGTGACAGGTTTGCACCCATCTATCTACCCTCTCATTCTATGAAAATAAGGATTTCCTGTAATAAAAATATGAGTAAGAATCCATTAAATTCGCGTGAATCTTGTTTTTGAGGTTCTTTCCTTGCCAACCCCAAAAAACTACAAATCCTGTGCCCCCCCTGAATTTCACATACTTTTTATGGAAAAAGCCTCGGCTGCTGATATACTGTGGGTGACCAAGATGGAACTTAAACAAACCGAGGTATTCGTGAATTCTTTTACGCCCTCATCCAATGAAACAGAACAACTTGAAGTTGAGCGCGAAGACCGGCAAACGGTCTTGCGTAACCCGTTGCCATCCCAGCCAAAGGCAAATGTTGATCTGGCGCACGAAGACCAGCAAACGGTCTTGCAAGACCCACAGCCTGTCCTCTCCAAGACGACCATTGAATTTGAACATGATGAAGACCGGCAAACGGTCTTGCGCGATCCTCTGCCCGTGTCTGAGCCAAAGACAGCCAGCGGGGATGAGGCATCTGTTGAACGCAAGCCAACCATTGAGTTTGCCTCTGCCCCGAGCATTTCTTCCGGACTGACATTTTCCTGTGTGTTGATTCCCCGCTTCGATGATCATTACCTGGCCGGCGACATTACCGTTGATCTGCTGACTTGGATGAAGGAAGTCTGCATTTCATACGGCTGGCATCTGGATGCCATTACGATCCGCCCCGGATACATGCACTGGGTCATGACTGTTCCGCTCACGGCTAACCCGTCTCAATTTATTCGCGTGACGCGCCTGCAAATATCCCAAAAAATCTTCGAGAATTATCCACGCTTCAAACGGAAAAACCTGTCGAGCGATTTTTGGGCGCCAAGTTTTTCGGTGGCCGCTGGCAGCCAGCCGCATTCGATGGAAGATGTGGATAACTTCATCCGCCAGACACGGAGCCAGCAGGGAATTTATTAATTCACCTTACGCAAAAACGCTTTTGTAGCATTAGTTTGCCCCGACGTTTTACGTCGGGGCAAATTTACAAATATGAGAGGGAAAACAGATGCCTGCACCACGCTTTCCAAATCAAACATGAGTTCCTAAAGTTTTCGCCAATTCTGACGATTGTTAATTAACGTAAGTTGCTACCTTGAAATTCAATTGTGCTGAAAAACCTCTTTTTGCCGCGAATTACACGGATTTTCGCGAATTGGAAAAAAATCCGTGCAAATTAGCGAAATTCGTGGCAAGGGTTTTGGATTTCTTGATATGGTGGCAACTTGGGTTAATTAGGAACAATTTTGATTCTGGAGGCAGACATGACATCCATTGGTTCAACCGACACTTCAAATTTAATGGTCGCGCGGCGGCTTATGGAAA
>JAIFKY010000021.1 GCA_020049345.1 Anaerolinea sp. | reverse complement strand
TAAAGTCAAAAGTCGAATGACCTTGGACCTTTGACTTTAGACTCTTCACCATCACTGGAGGAAATCATGTCCACAAGATTGAACTACGGCAGAACCTTTTTGCTCGGCTTTGGCTTTTTTGGCATCAGCGTCATCTGGGGTGTGTACAACGCATTCGTCCCCATCTTCCTCTCGGAAAAATTTCATCTCTCGCCCATTATGGTCGGCTTTTTTATGACGTTGGATAATATTGCGGCCTTGTTTATTCAGCCGTTTGCCAGCGCCTGGTCTGACAGACTGCGCAGTCCGCTTGGACGGCGTATCCCGTTCATTCTAATTGGCGCGCCGATCAGCGCCTTTGCGTTTGGATTAATTCCCGTTGCGGCAATTCTTCCGCTTTTTGTGGCATGTACCAGCACACTGCTGTTGAGCGCGGCATTATGGCGCACGCCCGTGGTCGCGCTCATGCCCGACATCACACCTTCCCAATTCCGCTCGCAGGCAAACGGTGTGATCAACTTTATGGGCGGCATTGGCGCAATTGTGGCGTTGCAAACGGGCGGCATCTTATACAAAATGAATCACAACTTCCCGTTTTGGCTTGGATCAGCGCTTGTAATAGTCGCCGCGTTGATTGTCTACCTCTTCATTGAAGAGCCAAAAGATTATGAGCAAACAGAAGTCCAGCCCGGCATCCTCGCCAGCCTGCGTGAAGTTTTCACCAACGAAGACAAAAGCGGACTGCGTATTTTGTTCGCCATTTTCTTCTGGTTTATCGGCTACTCCGCAGTGGATACATTTTTCACGCTGTATGCCAAAAACCACCTTGGCTTGAACGAAGGCGATGGCGCAACCCTGCTTTCAGTGCTTCCCTTATTCTTTGTCTTGTTCGCCATTCCGTCAGGTTTCATCGCCGGCAAAATCGGACGACGCACGACCATCTCAATTGGTTTGATCACCATTTCGCTCATGCTAATCCTGCTGTATGTTACGCCTGCCACCGCTTTGTTGACAGGCATTGCGCCCCTGCCTCTGGTGGGAATTCCGCTGGTGGAAGGCGGCACACGGATGCTGACGCTTGCAGGCGTTTTTCTGATCGTCGCAGGCGCGGCTTGGGCTTTTGTCAACATCAACTCCCTGCCCATGATTGTTGATTTGACCACTGCGGCGCGCATTGGCACATTCACCGGTTTGTATTATTTATTCTCCACCCTCTCCGCCATTGTCGGTCCCAACCTCAATGGCTGGGCAATTGCGCTGACAAATAATAACTACAACATCATCATGTTGATCGCGCCTGCATTCATGCTGATCGCATTCTGGTTGATGCTCGGCGTCAAACGCGGTGAAGCGACAACATAATGACAAAAGTACGACCTGGATTAATCTGGTTCATTCTGACGATTGCGTTTGGTCTTACAGCCTGCGCGCAATCGTCAGATTGTTTTCGGGAGGATGTCTTCTGCGCGGGGTTGGTGACAGACGCGCTTGGCATTGAAGATCATGGCACGAATCAAAATACATGGGCGGGGTTGCAGGAAGCCAAAGCAAACAGCCTCATTGATCAGGCTGACTACATTGAATCAATGGACACCCGCGATTACGAAAAGAATATCGCCTACTTTATCCAAAAAGGCTACGATGTGATCATCACCACCGGCATTGGCTTGCGCGACGAAACGCTGCGCTCTGCCGACCTCAATCTTGATACAGTCTTCGTCGGCATCAACCAACCCGACGAAGAACCCCGACTGAATTTTATTTCCATCACCTTCCCCGAAGACCAAATGGGATTCCTCGCCGGAGCATTGGCGGCGCGTGTTTCAAAAACTCAAACCGTTGGAGCCGTGTGCGAGACCTCAGGCATTGATTCGGTCTGGAGGTATTGCGAAGGGTTTCGCGCCGGCGCATTGTTTACAAATCAACAGATCGGCCAAAATGCAAAAATTCTGGTGGTCTATCGTGAAAACGGCGATCGCGAGAGTTTATTCATTGACGATGCCTGGGGATACGACACCGCGCAGGAGTTAATTCAACGCGGGGCAGATGTGATCTTTGCGGCGGGTGGGGCAACAGGGCAGGGCGCGTTACGCGCGGCGGCTGAAGCGGAAATTAAATCCATTGGGACAGAACGCGATCAGGGCGCAGTTTTGGCAGGATCAGGATCGGGCGTAGTCACATCCATTTTGGGCAACGCCAACTTCGAAATTCAGCAAACGCTGCGTCTGCTTGACGATGAAAACCTCAACGAGTCAAAATCAGGTCAGATCAAGTATGTTCCGCTTGTTCAGATATTCCCTGAAAGTTTAACCCGCGAAATGGATACCCTACTTTTGGCCCTCTCAATTGGAGAAGTTGAAACAGGCGTGCCTTTTGAAAAGCCTTGAAATTCACTTGCATCAAGTCAGTTTTTGTCAATTTCCGTGAATTTTCGCAAAAGCCTTAAAAATTCGAGGAATTTGCGTTAAGATTTTTATGACTTTGCAATAGCCGTGCCTTGGATTTTGTTCAGGCTTGCACAATAAAAAAATAGGATTTATACTTATAAAGTCGTATGGCTCTGCTGATTATAGTAGTACGCCGTAAAACCCTTACTCTTCTAGGAGAAGAAAATGAAAAAACTGTATTTTGTTATGGCCCTGTTGATCGTCGCCTCGATGATCCTCGCGGCTTGTGGCGCACCCGCCACTGAAGCGCCTGTCGCCGAAGCGCCTGCCGCCGCTGCGACTGAAGCGCCTGCTGCTGCCGCTACCGAAGCGCCTGCTGCTACCGAAGCCCCTGCCGCTGCTAATGTCAAGGTTTGCCAGGTAACCGACACTGGCGGTATTGATGACAAATCCTTCAACTCCACCGCCTGGAAAGGCGTTGAAGATGCCATCGCCAAGTATGGCAATGTCGAAGGCAAATACCTCGAATCTCAGCAACAAGCTGATTACGAAGTTAATTTGAACGCCTTTGCCAGCGAAGACTGCGATCTGATCATCCCGGTCGGCTTCCTGCTCGCTGATGCCACCACCGCTGCTGCCACCGCCAACCCCGATCAGAAGTACGCCATCATTGATGTTGATTACCTCGCCTTCGATAACCTGCGCGGCTCCGGCTTCGCGATTGACCAGGCCACCTTCCTCAACGGCTACCTCGCCGCTGGCATGACCAAGACCGGCAAGGTTGGTACCTATGTTGGTATCGCCTTCCCCGCCACCACCAAGTTCATGGACGGCTTCGCCCTCGGCGTTGCGTACTACAACAAGGTTAAGGGCACCGATGTCAAAGTTCTCGGCTGGGATGTCACCACCCGCCAGGGCTTGGAAGTCGGCAACTTTGAATCCACCGATGACGGCCGCAAGATGGGCGAACAGCTCATGGACGAAGGCGCCGACATCATCATGCCGGTTGCTGGACCCGTTGGTCTCGGCACTCTGGCTGTAATGGAAGAACGCGGTTCCGGTATGCTCATCGGTGTTGACAACGATTGGTCACTCTCTAATCCTGACAAGGCTGGCTTCATCCTTTCCAGCGCCATGAAGAACATGGACGTCTTTGTGACCGAAACCATCGGCATGGTTATTGATGGTTCCTTCAAGGGCGAAAACTGGATTGGTAACCTCGAGAACGGCGGCGTTGGACTTACCTACGGCTCCGAACTGGGCGACACCGTCCCCGCTGAATTGAAAGCCGAAATCGAAGCCCTGATCCCCATGCTCCAATCCGGCGAAATCGTGACCCTTCCCGAAGGCGTCTACTAGGATTAATTTGATCTAAAAAAGATGCAGAGCCTACATTGCTCTGCATCTTTTTTGTCTCTGCTCATACGGCAAGAGAAAACGTTCCTTTTTTCTGTGTGGTAGAATGAAAAACTCATTTGACGACGATACTACGCTGCAAATTTTCGTTTTTCGAGGTGTCCATGGAACCCGTTTTGGAATTAAAAGGTATCACAAAAAGATTTCCTGGTGTGCTGGCGAATGACCATATTTCTTTAAGTTTAATGCACGGTGAAATCCATGCCCTGCTGGGAGAAAATGGCGCGGGCAAAACCACGCTCATGAATATTCTCTACGGGTTATATAAGCCCGATGAAGGAGAAATCTTTGTCAATGGGAAGAAATTGGTAGTTGATACGCCCAACGACGCCATCAAGGCCGGGGTCGGAATGGTTCACCAGCATTTCATGCTCATTCCGGTCTTTACGGTTACAGAAAATGTCATGCTTGGAAATGAATACCTGAAGGCGGGCGGCTTTTTAGATAGAAAAAAAGTGGCGGCAAGAATACGTGAAATTTCGCAGCAATATAATTTGCAGGTCGATCCAGACGCATATGTGAAAGATTTGCCGGTGGGCATTCAGCAACGGGTGGAAATCATCAAATTATTATTTCGCAATGCCAATATCTTGATTTTGGATGAGCCAACTGCGGTACTGACTCCGCAAGAAGTGGATGAACTGTTCAATATCATGAAGACCCTTGTTGCCAAGGGGAAATCCATCATTTTGATTACCCATAAACTGCGAGAGGTGATGGAGTTTGCAGACCAGACAACTGTTATTCGAGGTGGGCGGGTGATTGGAACCGCCAAACAGAGTGAAACCAACCAACTTATGCTGGCTTCGATGATGGTGGGACGGCAAATTTTGCTGAATATCGAAAAAAAGGATGCGGACCCCAAAGAAGTTGTATTGGATGTAAAAAACCTGAAGGTGTTGGATACTCACCATCAGATTGCGGTCCAAAACGTCTCGTTTGAAGTCCGCGCGGGGGAAGTGCTTGGAGTTGCCGGTGTGCAGGGAAATGGCCAAACGGAATTGGTCCGCGCAATGACCGGTTTAGATCACCCCATCGAAGGGAAAATCAAACTGATGGGAAAAGACATCACCCATTCGTCGGTAAAAGAAATTACCGAACTTGGCACGGCGCACATCCCCGAAGACCGCCAGAAAGATGGGTTGGTCTTGGCGTATTCCATCGAAGATAATTTGATTTTAAATACCTGGTACAAAGAACCCTTTGCTCATAATATTGTTTTGCAAAGAAAAGTAATTCTTGATAATGCCAATCAACTTATTTCAAAGTTTGATGTTCGCACCCCCAGCCCGCTGACAGCCACCAGCAATCTTTCGGGTGGGAACCAGCAAAAGGTGATCGTGGCTCGCGAATTCTCCCGTCCCATTAAATTGCTGGTCGCATCCCAACCTACCCGAGGCTTGGATGTCGGCTCCATCGAATACATCCATAGCCGCATCATCGAAAAACGGGATGACGGTTGCGCTGTGCTGCTTGTCTCTACAGAACTGGATGAAATCATGCAGCTTTCAGATAGGATTGCTGTCATGTATCGCGGGCAGATTCTTGCCATTGTGGATGCCAAAACAACCACCCGTGAATCGATCGGCTTGCTGATGGCTGGCGTTGCGCCGGAAGATCACTAATCCTGTTGAGAATACCAGGGTAACCCTATGACAAAAATAGAAGAACCACAGAAGAAAAAAGATGTTATTTCCACATTCTTTGATGAACTCAGCCGCAACTCCCTGATTGTAACAGTCCTGGCGATCTTGACCGGTTTGCTGGCTGGCGGGTTGATTGCAGCCGCTACAACTGAAAGTGTTTATGCCGCTTTCCGCGTTTCCTTTTTCGATGGACTCAGCGCCGGTTTCATGGTGTTTTGGAATACTTACAAAGCCCTGTTTACAGGCTCGGTTGGCGTTCCATCTGAAATTTTCAACGCGCTTCGCTCAGGCGATTCCGTCGCGATCAATAAAGCCTTTACGCCTTTCTTTGAATCACTGTTGCAAGCCACTCCCTATATTTTCGCTGGTCTGTCGGTTGCGATTGGTTTCCGCGTGGGTTTGTTCAACATCGGAGCGGAAGGGCAACTTTTTGTCGGCGCGCTCGGCACAGTTTGGGTGGCGACTGCATTCAAAGGCTTACCCGCCATTATTCACGTGCCTTTTGCTTTATTGGGGGGGGCTGTCTGTGGAGGAGTTTGGGGCATGATCCCAGGTTGGCTAAAAGCCAAGACTGGGGCGCATGAAGTCATCAACACCATCATGATGAACTATATTGCCTTTCGCTTAAGCGAATACTTGCTCACCGGCATATTGCGCGACCCAAACAAGAGTACTCCCATTAGCGCGCCAATTGAGAAAAGCGCCTGGCTGCCGCGCTTTTTCGATGATCCCAACCGTTTCCATGCCGGTTTCTTTATTGCCTTGTTGATGGCGTTTCTGGTTTATTGGCTTTTGTTCAAAACCAGTTGGGGATTTGAACTCCGCACAGTTGGCTCAAACCCCAATGCGGCGCGCTATGCCGGAATGAGCATTGTCAGAAGCACCGTGTTGACCATGTTCCTCTCTGGGGCGCTGGCTGGCTTGGCAGGCGCGAATGAAGTGTTGGGCGTGAATCACAATCTGGCGGTTGCCTTCTCATCCGGCTACGGATTCGACAGCATTGCCCTTGCCCTGCTTGGGAACAGTCATCCGTTGGGGGTGGTACTTGCCGCGCTTTTGTTTGGTTTCCTGCGTAACGGCGCCATTCAAATGCAACTGACAGCGGGTATCCCAATTGATATTATTTCGGTGCTCCAGGCGTTGATTTTAGCCTTCATCGCGGCTCCCGCCATTATCCGCACCATGTATCACCTGAAAGAGCCTAAAGCCGTGGAAATTCCCCAGATTGCTGCCAAGACTGAAGGAAGCAAACCATGACACAGACAACCGCAACCATTATTAAGCCTGCCGAATATATTTCCCCAACGCGCCGCATGGTCATGGGCATCATCTTCCTGGCGCTTTCAGTGGGAATATGGGTCTTGTTCTCCCGCAATGTGACCGCTGATATGCAAACCACCTTTTCCCTGTATCCGGGAGGGTCGAAGGTTATTGTCCCCGATTGGATTTTTCCAAGTCTGCCAATGTTGAATATTCTCGCATTGGTCGGCTCTGCGCTCGGAGCCTATCAACTGGCGCGCGGATTTGGACGACAGACCAACGCCATTCTCGGAGTTGTTTCCGGAATATTCATTTTTGCGTTTCTGGTTTGGGGCGCATCCGGCGGAAGCCTTAACCTGGCTGGCTTGCTCAAAGTGGCTGTTGTGCGCGCCGTTCCGCTGACACTTGGCGCGCTCGCCGGGATTTTGTGCGAGCGCTCCGGCGTCTTCAATATCGCCATCGAAGGGATGATGTTGACCGCCGCATTTTGCGCCGCCCTGTTTGGAAGCCTGGTCAATATCTGGTTTGGTCTGTTCACCGCGATTCTCGCCGGAGCGTTGATGGCTCTTGTTCTGGCTGTGCTGTCTATTAAATATAAAGTAAATCAGATCATTTCTGGAACGGTCATCAATATTTTTGCGACAGGCATTACCTCGTTCTTGTCTGCCAAGTTCCTGCAAAAATATGAGGCTCTGAATAACTCCGGCCGTTTTGGAACCTGGGATGTGCCCGGCTTGTCGCAAATCCCCTTTATCGGGCCGATCTTATTCAGCCACAATATATTCATTTACGCGATGTTCATCTTTGTCATCTTGATGACAGTTGCTCTCTTTTACACGCGATGGGGACTTCGCACCCGGTCTGTGGGTGAGCATCCCAAAGCGGCAGACACGCTCGGAATCAACGTCAACCGCACCCGCTATATCTCTGTCCTTTTGGGCGGGATGATGGCTGGGTTTGCTGGCGCTTACTTTGTGCTGGGTTCTGTGGGGCGCTTCGACGAAGTTATGACCGCCGGACGCGGGTTTGTTGGTCTGGCAGCGATGATCTTCGGAAACTATAATCCGGTCGGCTCGCTTGGCGCAGGAATGTTGTTTGGCTTTGCAGATTCGTTGGCTTCCAAACTAGCCATCCTGAAAGTCCCGATCCCAAATAAGTTCCTCGAAATGGGACCGTATATCATCACCATGATCGTATTGGCGGGTGTTGTTGGCCGGGGACAGCCTCCAGCCGCAGGCGGCAAGCCTTACGAGAAAGAATAGCAGGAAACAAAAAAAACATCCCCTGAAATCGGGGATGTTTTTTTTGTTACTTGACAATGGGGTACTTCCCAAATTCTTCCACGGCATCAACCATGGCTAGGATATTTTCAGGCGGAACTTCATCCATGATGGTATGCACCGATGCAACCATGTATCCGCCGCCGGGAGCCATGACGCTCATTACGCGCTTGACCTCATCACGCACTTCTTGCGGAGTTCCAACAGGCAGGACGCGATGCGTGTCAACCGCGCCGCAAAAAGTCAACGCGGAGCCAAACCGGCTTTTTAGTTCCGCAAGGTTCGACATTTTCCCCGCTGAAGTCTGAATCGGGTTAAGAATATCCACCCCAATTTCGATGAAATCCGGTATCAGGTTGAAAACATCCCCATCGGTGTGAAAGAATACTTTGGCTTTTGTGCGTTCTTTGATGAAGGCGATGTAGTCAGCGTGGATCGGCTTGAGAATCTGGCGGTACATTTTTGGAGACATCAGCAGGCTGTTTTGTGTGCCGATATCATCCCCAATTTTGATGATGTCCAGGTTATCTCCTGCGGCTTCGAGGAAGTGCCCCATCAAAATTTTACACAGCGAGGCAATTTTCTTGAGCATTGCTTCGGCAAAATCTGGTTGGAGTGCCAGATTCATTAAAAATGTCTCCATGCCCTGCATGGCAAAGGCGCGTTCGAGCGGGAACAACAGCCAGGGAGTTCCGATGATGGCGTATTGATTCTGCTCTGCCAGTTTTTGCGCTTCCGCTTTGACATGCGCCACGCGGGTGGGGTCGTCCATATCGGGCCACGGATAATTCTCAATTTCTTCCAGCGTTTTCGCGTCTTTCATAGGATGAACCCCCGGATACCACAAGCCGGGCTCGATCTCGCTCTGCCCAGTGCCCCAGTCATCCATAAAGGGGCTGTGCTCTGGTCGTTTGCGATTCCGCTCGTACACCCACTGCGGGTACAAATCCAACACGCCGCGCGCGTCGCTGCGCAGGCGCTGGAGGATGGCTTCATCGGGCAGTATCGTCCCCAGTTCGGGCCAATCGTAGATGTAACGGTCTTCCGACTCGATCCCCAACAGTTTTTTCAGCGCGCGATAAGGTCTTGTTTTCATGCTGGTTGTATTGCTAGTGCCAACAATGATCGGGACACGATCTGGCTCCTGATGGTTAATGGTTGATAAAACACGCTCTCTGGGGGTAAGTGGCATTTCGACCTCGTTTTTTCGTTTGGTGTTGAAAATATTATAGCATATCGTAATTGAGGCGCTGTTTAGGCGCTTGGAAGTTAAATGCTTGCTGCTGCGCGAAAAACAAGAAAATCTTTACCACAGAGAACACAGATTACACGGAGTTTTTTAAGATTTTCCCACTGTCTGTGTTCTCTGTGGTTAAATCTTTGTAATTGCGTTTTCACAACCTCTGTTTTGCTTCTTTGCCTTGTGCGCATGGTAAGATAAAAGAAAAACTCTTGAATTTTGGAGGTCTCACTATGCGTAAGTGGTTTTTAGCTTTGATAATTGGGGCGGTGTTTGTGTTCCCTTCTTTTGCGTTTGCACAGGGGAAAATAGCAATTCAGTCCATGGATGTAAGTCTGTGGCCTGAGTATGACAAGGCGGATATGCTTGTGATCAATTCCATTGAACTTTCCAAAGATACGGTATTTCCTGTTCAGTTGGATGTGCGTATTCCAGCCGACTCGGTCTTGCATACAGTTGCCGTGGGTAACTCCGGCGATGCGGTTTCAGATCAGGGTATTGAAAAAACAACAGCAAAAGATGGCGAGTGGCTTGTGGTTTCAATTGCCGCAACGGGTCCATTTATACAAATTGAGTATTACGATCCCGGATTGAAAAAAGATGGCGACCTGCGTTCTTATTCTTATCGCTGGTTGAGCGAGTATGATGTGGCGGAATTTACGGCTGTTTTTCAAGAACCATTTGATGCGACTCAATTCGAATCCTCCCTTTCGTTGCTGGATGATGGCGTTCATCCCGATAACATGCAATATTATTTTTCCAGTGTTGGGGCTGTCCCTGCCGGCAAGGTGTTTACTTTTGACTTGAATTATCAGAAACCAACAGACGCGCTTAGCGTTTCGCGTCTCGAAATTCAGCCTGTTGTTGTGGATGAAAATACACCAGGGCGTGTGTCTCTGAACAATTATCTGCCTTATATTATTGGCGGGTTGGGTGTGATTTTAATTGTAGGCGGATTTGTGTATTATCGGCAATCTGGACGCTCTGGATCAAAGAAATCCCGTCGCCGGCAGCGTACGCGCACGGAGAGTGAAGAAAATGAAAACGGGGTGTATTGCGCCCAGTGCGGTACTCGCGCGCATGGCGGAGATCGGTTCTGCCGCACCTGTGGTTCGCGTATCAGGCAGCAGGAAGAATAGTTACAAGAAAATAAAAAGACCTCCGAGTTCTTCACGTGAAGCGCTCGGAGGTCTTTTTATTATTATTCAGACGACCATCTTGCGTAAACCGCCTGAGACAGCAAGCGGTTGGCGCTTGATTCGCGGGTGACCAGTTCGCCGCTGTCCATGTTTCCGTTGTGTTTTTTCATCATCTCGGCCAGCGCCTGCGCCACATGAATGGCAGATGCGCGTACCGCGTATAGGGTGGCGATCACAAAAAGCGGGTTGTCGCTTAAACATGCACGGCAGATTTCAAATAAATTAGGCAGCGATTTATATACTTCCCATACTTCGCCTTTGGGCCCGCGCCCAAACTTTGGCGGATCAAGGATGATGCCATCGTATTTTGTGCCGCGCTTTTCTTCGCGCTGCATATACTTGATTGCATCCTCCACGATCCAGCGGATGGGCTTTTCGCTCAACTTGGATAAGGCTTGATTTTCACGCGCCCAGCCCACAGACTTTTTAGAAGCGTCCACATGAGTCACTTGCGCGCCCGCCGCCGCTGCCGCAAGGGATGCCAGCCCTGTGTAGCCAAATAGATTGAGAACTCTCACGGGGCGATTCGCTTTTTGGACGAGACCAGCCATAAAGTCCCAGTGCGCCGCGACTTCGGGAAAAACTCCCAGGTGGCGGCCGGGTGTCGTCATCACCTCAAATTTAAGTTCGCCTACTTTGGGTAGGGGATACGTCATTTCCCACTTTTCATCCACTCGTTTCTTGAAATCCCAGTGACCGCCGCTTTCTTCGGCAGTGGGTTGAAAGACTGCATGGGCGGCGTCCCAATCTTTTTGCGGCAGGGCGCGGCTCCACATGGCTTGCGACTCGGGGCGTGCAAAAATATACTTTCCAAAGCGTTCCAGTTTTAGTCCATCGCCAGAATCGATCAATTCATAATCTCGCCAGTTTTTGGCTTCAAGCAGGGTATAGGTTGGGGAGTTTTGCATTGTGCTTTTTATTTTTCCTTCATTATTTTTGTTTTGAAAGTGATAGTACTTAAGATGGCAATGAATTGATTACGTATTTGACTTGATTTTTGCCTGTAAAACAGTATAATGTGGTAAGAAGTGGTAGAAAATGGTAGGCGAGCGCCGGTGCATCCGGCGTTCGTCGCATTAAGAGGATAAGTAGCACAAATGTTCTTAGGTCAATACCAGCACAATCTCGATGACAAGGGGCGCCTGATGATTCCGGCGCGCTTTCGTGATTTGTTGGAAGGCGGCGCTTTCATCACGCAGGGCTTTGATAAGTGCCTGATGGTGATGACTGAATCATATTTCAAACAGGTTTATGAACGCATTGAATCCATGAACCTCGCCGACCCGACCGCGCGTCTTCTGCGCCGTCTGATTTTGTCCAATGCTTATCCTGTAGAAGCGGATAAAGTTGGGCGCATCCTTGTGCCGCAAAACCTGCGCGCTTTTCTTGCCATCGAAAATGGCGAGTTGGTGGTTGCCGGACAGGGCGAATATTTTGAAGTGTGGACGCCCGCATTATGGAGTGAACAAATGGCTCAATTACAAGATGCCGAAGCCAATGCTCAACGCTTCTCCACACTCGATCTTTCAAAGACTAGTTAACTAGTGAACTAATTGACTGGTTGACTGGCCATGCACATACCTGTACTTTACAAAGAGATTATACACGCACTGCAACCTCAGCGCGGTGGACGTTATGTAGATGGCACTCTGGGCGCGGGCGGTCACGCTCGCGGAATTCTGGAGGCTTGCGCGCCAGATGGGCAATTGCTGGGTCTGGATGTTGACCCGCAGGCGCTGGCGCTTTCTCGCGAGACCTTGGCTCCTTACGAAGAGCGCGCGCATCTCGCGCAAGCCTCCTACACTACCATCGCAAAACAACTTGCCGCTTTGCACTGGGACGCAGTGGATGGCATTTTGCTTGACCTCGGCGCATCGTCTATGCAGTTTGACAACGCCGCCCGTGGATTTTCGTTTATGCAGGACGGTCCGCTTGATATGCGCTTCGGTCCCCAGGCATTCCAAAGCGCGGAAGACATTGTTAATACCTTTGATGAAAAAGACCTCGCAGATTTGATCTTTCGCTACGGCGAAGACCGCGATTCGAGAAAGATAGCGCGTGCCATTGTGATCAGCAGACCGCTTCGCACCACCCGTGAACTGGTTGCTGTCATCGAAAAAGCATCCCCCCGACGCGGCGACCGCGTCCACCCTGCCACACAAACTTTTCAAGCATTGCGCATCGCCGTCAACGAGGAATTGGCATCGGTGGAGAACGTGCTTCCGCAGGCAGTATCCAGCCTGAGGCGCGGCGGACGATGCGCGATCATCTCTTTTCATTCATTGGAAGATCGCATTGTCAAGGAATTCTTCCGCGAACAAAGCAAGGATATTTTTAATCCGCCTTACGAAAGAATTTATGAAGAAGAGCGTGAGGCTGTTGTAAAACTAATTAATAAAAAACCAATTGTGGCTTCTGACGAAGAAATAAAGGATAACCCCAGGGCGCGCAGTGCAAAACTTAGAGTGATAGAAAAAATATGAACATCCAAAATGTAGAGTACCTCAAGCACGCTTACAAGATCGCGCCCTGGCGGGTTCAACGCCAGTGGCTCGGTAATGCGTTGCTTGTAGTGGTTGCGCTTGCCATGGTTGCCACGCTTTATCTGGATGTCACTTCACAAGCCGCCATTGCCGGCCGCGAGATTCAAGACTTGACCGCTTCAATCTCGGACAGTCAGCAGGTTAGCGCTGACTTGCAAACTCAACTTGCTTCACTAACCTCGGCGCGGGTGATGGAACAGCGCGCGCTTGATATTGGCTTCCGCCCGATGGAATCTGGAGAAGCCGAGTATTTGGCTGTGCCGGGCTACTCTGTGCTTGAGCCGGATATTCTATCTTCGGCGCCTATTTTGCAACTAAGCACCTTGACCATTCCGCCGGAATACAACGAATCATTACTGGATTGGATGGATAAAAAGATTGCCAACTCTGCGCGGAGAGTTCAATGAGACAGCAATACGCGCGCCGCACACAGGTATTGACCAGCGTCATGGGATTCATTGCGCTGGCTATTATTGTGCAAATGACTCGCATTCAGAATAGCGCCGAAGCCGCCATCTTCCGTCAGCAGGCATCCAATTACGCGTATGAACTGCACACGTTTTACCCTGATCGCGGCGAGATTTACGACCGCAATGGGCATTTGTTTGCGGGGAATAAATCGGTTTACGAAGTCGGCGTGGATCTGAACATCGTGAAAGACCCGCAAGCCATTGCATCTGCTGTAAGCGTGGGGCTTGACATGGATTATTCTCAGGTGTTGGGTGACATCCTCGACCCGGCTGACAATGTTTCGTATGTGGTGCTTGCAGATTTTGTTGAAGCGCAAAAGGCGCTCGATCTTCAAGATTTGAAGAACGCATTGCAGGAACAGTCTGAAGCAGGCGTGCTTGGCGGCTTGACTGGATTGGAATTCAAATCTCATCCGCAGCGCAGTTATCCCGAAAATTCGCTGGGTTCAAATATTATTGGGTTTGTCAGCCGTGAGGGACGCGGGTATTTTGGCATTGAAGAAAAATATGACACTTTACTGGCGGGCAACCCGGTGCAGGCGCTTGTCCCCACAGACCCAAACAAGGCCTTTGAAATTCCGCGTGTGCTAAATGGCACTACGCTTGTCCTCACCATCAACCGCGATCTGCAAGCCTCGGCTGAAAAAATATTGGATGAATCGCTCAGTACATACGGGGCTGATGGCGGCTCAATCGTCATCATGGATCCGCGTAACGGTGAATTGCTGGCAATGGCAGTCACCCCGCGTATGGATTTGAATCAGTTTTGGAACTATGGCACAATTTACGACAAAGCCAGCCAATTTAACTCTGCCATTTCCATGCCTTACGAGCCTGGTTCAGTCACCAAAATCCTCACCATGGCGGCCGCGCTCGATAGCGGCTCAGTCTCGCCCGGTACAACTTATTTAGACACCGGATCGATTTTGGTCGGCGGCGCAATCATCCAAAACTGGAATCAGGAACCGTGGGGCGTGCAGGATATGACCGGCTGTTTGCAGCACTCGCTCAACGTGTGCATGGCTACGCTGTCCATGCAAATGGGTGCGGAAACGTTTTACGGCTACATGGATAATTTTGGTTTTGGACACCTCACCGGCGTGGATCTGGCCGGTGAATCGGCGGGCAGGCTCAAAATTCCTGGCGACGCCGATTGGTACCCTGTTGATCTTGGCACCAATGCTTTTGGGCAGGGCGTAACCGCCACCCCAATCCAAATTATGATGGCAGCCTCTTCCATCGCCAACCACGGACGCACGGTCACGCCACATGCATTATATGCAATGGTGCGCGATGGGCGTCAATATGACGTTCCCGCACAATTCGCCGGATCGCCCATTTCTGAGAAAACCGCCGACACGCTTTCAGGCATGTTAGCCGTTTCGCTTGAATCAGAAGGTTCGCTTGCGCTTGTTCCCGGGTATCGCGTTGCTGGCAAGACAGGCACCGCACAAATTCCGGTCAACGGGTTTTATGACAGCACACAAACCAACGCCTCCTTCATCGGTTGGGGACCGGTGGATGACCCGCAGTTCATGATCTACGTCTGGCTCGAACGACCCTCAGCCTCCATTTGGGGATCCGAAACCGCCGCCCCAGTCTTTGGCGAAATGGCGGCAAAGACCGTCATCCTTTTAGATATTCCACCCGATTCAATTCGGCAGCAACTTGTAGCAAAATAACATGCTTACATTAGCAGACGTCCTCGAAGCCATCACCCGCAATTCGGTTCACATTCCGAATGCCAACGCTGTCATCACCGAAGCGGCGATAGACTCGCGTCGGGTGATGCCCAACTCGCTCTTTGTGGCGATTCCCGGCGAGAATGTGGATGGACACGACTTCCTTGCTGATGCATTCAAGAGGGGGGCATCTTTTGCGTTAATTCAAAAGGATGTGCCCGCGCCTTTCCGCACCCTTGACCTGCGCGGCGCGCAAAGCGCATCGGCAGAATCCACTCCTTCGACACGCTACGCGTCAGGACAACGCCTTGACCTTTCTTCGCCCCTCTGCCTGCGCGTGGATAATACCGTCTCAGCCCTGCAACAGATTGCGCGTTTCTGGCGTCGTAAACTGAACCTGCGTGTGGTTGGAATTACCGGAAGTGTGGGCAAATCCACTACAAAAGAAATGGTAGCCGAAGTGCTTGGCACGCGTTACCAGACCCTGCGTAGCCCGGGAAATTTGAATAACGAGATCGGACTACCGCTCACCATTTTAAAACTTGGCGCTGAACACGAACGCGCCGTTTTGGAAATGGGATTTTACGTCCCCGGCGAAATTCAATTTCTGTGCGATATTGCCCAGCCTCATATTGGCGTGGTGACCAACATCGGCACAGTCCACGCGGAACGCGCCGGTTCACAGGAAGCCATTGCGCGCGGCAAAAGCGAATTAATTCAAGCGCTCCCCGCTGACGGGGTTGCCATTTTGAATTTTGACGATCCCTGGGTTCGCAAAATGGAAGAGAAATCCAAAGCCCGCGTTTTCTTCTACGGGCTTTCACCCGAAGCCGACCTGTGGGCAGATCAGATCGAAGGCCTTGGTCTTGATGGCATTCGCTTCCGCCTGCATTATCAGGGCGAGACGATCCACTCGCACGTTCCCATGATCGGACGCCACTCGGTGCATACTGCTTTGCGTGCCGCCGCAGTTGGGCTTAACGATGGGCTTGGCTGGCAGGAAATTTTTGAAGGGCTTTCACACGTACACGCGCAATTGCGTCTCGTGGTGGTTCGCAGTAAAACAGGCGCATTGATTTTAGACGATACCTACAATGCCTCGCCCGAATCCATGCTTGCCGCGCTTAATCTGTTGGATGAACTGGACGGGCGCAAGATTGCCGTTTTGGGCGACATGCTGGAACTGGGTCAATACGAAAAACAGGGACATGAAATGGTCGGGATGCGCGCCGCACAGGTCGCCAAAATTTTGATCACACTCGGTCCGCGCGCGCACATGTTTGCAGATGCCGCCCGACATGCCGGCATGAAGCCTTCCAGCATTTTGGAATTTGAACAAGCCGAGCCGATTATGGCTTGGTTGAATAAAAACCTTACACAGAACGATACCGTGCTGATCAAAGGCTCGCATGGGCTGCGCATGGATCGCATCACCGCCGCGCTGGAGATTCAGTCGTGAGACAGATTGCCCTTTCACTTAGCCTTGCAGGTCTCACCTTTTTGATGACCGCCATTTGGGGCGGCCCGTTGCTTCGTATTTTGCGGCATTACAAAATTGGCAAGATCATCCGCGTGGAAGAGCCGGGTCATCACGGCGTGAAGATGGGCACGCCCACCATGGGCGGCGTAATGTTCCTTTTGCCGGTCTTGTTATTTAGCGGCTTGCTCAATGCAGTGGCGTTGATCGGCATATCTTCCAGCGGGGTGGGGCGTTCCGTGCTTGTGCCAATGGCCGTCATGCTCGGTTACGCCATTCTCGGCGCAGTGGATGATTGGGAAGGTATTCGCGGAAAACGCAAAGGCGACGGGATGCGCGCGCGCACGAAATTTGCCTTTCAAGTGATCCTCGCGTTGATAACCGCCTATGTTTTGAAATATCGAATGGATGTGCCAGACCTTTATTTCCCCGGTCTGTTCTTTGAAATTGAGCTCGGTTGGCTGTATGTTCCCATTGCGGCATTCATCATCGTCGCCGAATCAAATGCGATTAACTTTACAGATGGGCTGGATGGGCTGGCGGGCTTAATTGCCGCAACTGCCATTGCATCTTTTGGCGGCATTGCGCTGGTTCAGGAGCAAATTTATCTGGCGCGGTTTTGTTTTATTCTGGTTGGCGCGTTGTTTGGATTTTTGTGGTTTAACGTACACCCTGCTGAATTATTCATGGGTGACACAGGTTCGCTTTCCCTCGGTGCGGTGCTGGCAGTTGTTGCCTTGCTGACGGGACAATGGCCTATGCTGTTGGTGATTGGCATCATTCCGCTCAGTGAAATGTTAAGCGTGGTGATTCAAATTGGTTATTTCAAAATGACAAAAGGCAAGCGTTTTTTCAAAATGGCGCCGATCCATTTGCATTTTGAATTGCTCGGCTGGAGTGAAACGCAAGTCGTCCAACGCTTCTGGTTGATTGGGCTGATGGCGGCTTTGATTGGAATAGGACTTTCGCAGGTATAAATTATGGTAATTGGTAAATAGTAATTACCAATTACCAATTACCAATTACAAAATTATGAAAAACTGGACAAACACTCACGTTCTAATTTTAGGAGCCGCCCGTCAAGGTCTTGCCCTTG
Organism: Anaerolinea sp.; assembly: GCA_020049345.1. Lineage (GTDB taxonomy): Bacteria > Chloroflexota > Anaerolineae > Anaerolineales > Villigracilaceae > Villigracilis. The sequence goes on along the minus strand of JAIFKY010000021.1, from coordinate 7,842 downwards.
CCCGCTGGCTCTCGCGTCACGGATCACACGTGACTTTGAGTGATTCGCGCAGTTTGGATGAACTAGCCTCTGTCCGTGCTTCTCTCGCGGATACAAATGTAGAGTGGGCTGCGGGCGGACATCCGCTGGAATTATTGAACAAGACTGATGTGCTTTGTCTTTCTGGCGGCGTCCCGCTGACTTTGCCCATCGTGCAAGAGGCAGTCAAGCGCGGTATTCCACTTTCGAACGACACCCAAATTTTTATGGAAGTGGCGCCTTGCAAGACCATCGGCATTACTGGCTCGGCAGGAAAGACAACGACGACTACGTTGGTTGGTAAAATGGCGGAAACAGACTATGGACGACAGACCGACAACCGTGAAAACCTACCGTCCACCGTCCATCGTCCACGGTCTTTTGTGGGCGGCAATATTGGCGACCCGCTCATCAACTACGTGGACGACATGACTGCCGACGACCTCGCTATCCTTGAGATTTCATCTTTTCAATTGGAGCAGATGACCATCTCGCCGAATATTTCGGCAATTCTAAATATCACGCCCAATCATTTGGATCGTCACGGCACGATGGAAGCGTACACTGCCGCGAAAGCGCGTATCCTGGAATTTCAAACGGCAAAGGACACCGCCATTCTCAGTCACGATGACAAAGGCGCGTGGGATTTACGAAACAAGGTCAAAGGCAGGTTGTTGACTCTTAGTTTGAAAGATTTGGATAGTTTGAAAGATTTGGACGAAGGGCTGAGCGGCGCATATTTACACGACGGATTATTGAACCTGCGCGAAGGCAATGCCTACCTGCCTTTGATGTTGCGCGAAAAAATCAAATTGCCCGGCAACCATAATGTGGCGAACGTGCTTGCCGCATTTACCATCGGTCACGCGGCTGGATTCAAATTGGATGACATGCTTGAAGCTGTGGAAGAATTTCGCGGTGTGCGGCATCGGATGGAACTTGTCCGCGAGTTGAACGGCGCGCGCTGGTACAACGGTTCGATTGCGACTGCACCCGAGCGAAGCATGGCAGATATTAATGCGTTCAACAATAACGAGCCAATCGTGTTGATGCTCGGCGGACGCGACAAGGATTTGCCCTGGGACGGAATCGCAAAACTGATTCACAAACGCGTGGATCATGTTGTGCTTTTTGGCGAGGCTGCGGAACTAATTGAAAGAGCGATATCAGCCGTCGGGGGGGAGCGAAGCGTTGACTTACGCCGCGCAGAAAACCTCAAAGAAGCAGTCGCCATCGCTGCGGAAGTCGCCAGCGCAGGAGATGTCGTCCTGTTTTCGCCGGGCGGTACGAGCTACGACGAGTTCAAGGATTTCGAAGAGAGAGGAGAAACCTTTAGAAAATGGGTACTGGAACTTTCGTAAACGAACGACCTTACGCGCCGCGTTTTTCGCGCGGATTTGACATGCCGTTGCTGATTGCAGTTGTGGCGTTGGCTGTGTTTGGGCTGGCCATGCTGTACTCGTCTTCATGGGATTTCTCGCTTGGCGCGTATGGCGATGCGATGTATATGTTCAACCGTCAACTCACGTGGCTTGGGCTTGGGCTGGTCATTGCACTCATCCTTGCATTTTTTGATTATCATCACTGGCGCAAATTGGTTGTGCCTGCCATGGGGCTGACCGTTATTTTATTGGTCACTGTTTTGTTTATGAATGGCATTCGCTTCGGCGCGAAGCGCGCAATCCTCGGCGGTTCGGTTCAACCTTCTGAGTTGGCAAAACTGGTTTCTATCCTTTATCTCAGCGTCTGGCTGTATGCCAAACAGGAATACCTGCACGATATTTCCCTCGGCTTGATTCCGCTCGGCGTGATTTTGGGCGTGGTGGGCGGCTTGATCTATCAACAGCCTGACCTGAGCGCGGCCGCAACTGTGCTGATGTTGGGGGGCTTGCTCTTCTTCCTCGCCGGCGGCGATTTGAAACAGATCGGCGTTTTGCTGGTCGTTGCCACAATTGCCGCGTGGTTTGTGGCATCCATTAGTTTAACGGGTCAACAGCGCGTGGCTGATTTTGTGGCCGGCATTAAAGACCCGTTGCAGGCTTCGTACCATGTGCGTCGCTCCTTTGAAGCCATTGTCAACGGCGGCTGGTTCGGCGTGGGGTTGGGGCAGTCACAATCCAAACTTACGGGTTTGCCTGTGCCGCCAACTGACAGCGTGTTTGCCGTAGTCGTTGAAGAACTTGGCTGGTTTGGCGCAGTTGGCTTAATTTCCTTGTATGGTTTTCTCATCTGGCGCGGATTGGTCATTGCGCGCCGCGCGCCCGATATGCTCGGCACGCTTCTGGCTTCAGGTTTGGCAATTTGGATTGCGCTTGAGGCGTTGGTTAATATGGCGGTCATGGTTGGGCTTCTGCCATTTGCAGGCAATGCGTTACCCTTTATCAGCGCGGGCGGTTCCAACCTGGTTGCCACGCTGGCCGCGCTTGGTATTCTGTTTAATATTTCCCGCCAAAAAGGCGAAGGTACAATTTCGGACGACGAATGGAGGTCTTATAGTGCGGTTGCTAATTTGCGCTGGGGGAACGGGCGGCGGAGTTTATCCCGCGCTCGCCGTACTCGAAGCGCTCAACGCCCAACATCCAACGACTAACGTTCTTTGGGTCGGTGGTGAAGGTGGCATGGAAGAGGAACTCGTGAATCGCGCGGGCATCTCTTATCGTGCCATACCTGCGGCGGGCGTGCATGGCGTTGGCCTGCGCGCACTGCCGGGCAACATCGCAAAACTCATGCGCGGCGTTTTATCTTCGCGCCGTATTCTGCGTGAGTTCAAACCCGATGTTCTTTTCTTCACCGGCGGATTTGTCGCCGCGCCCATGGCTTTGGCTGGCGCGAATATTCCAACCGTATTGTATGTGCCTGATATTGAGCCGGGTCTCGCGCTCAAATTTCTTTCGCGCTTTGCAGATGTGATCACCGTGACGGCATCTGACTCAAAAAAATATTTTCAACGCCCTGAGCGGATCATCCCCAGCGGCTACCCGCTTCGCGCCGACCTCTCGAATTGGTCCCGCGAAAAAGCAGTTTCTCACTTTGGGCTGGATGCCGCCACCCCAACCTTGCTCATCACCGGTGGAAGCAAGGGCGCGCGTTCCATCAACAACGCAGTCTTGAAACATCTCACCCAACTGCTGGGTCTTGCGCAGATCATTCACATCACCGGTTCTTTGGATTGGAGCGTGGTCGAAAAAGCCGCGCAGGAATTGCCCGCAGAATTAAAATCCCGTTATCATGCCATGCCTTATTTGCATGAAATGGGCGCCGCCCTCGCCGCCGCCGATCTGGTTGTCTCGCGCGCGGGAGCCTCTACCTTGGGCGAGTATCCGCTGTTTGAGTTGCCCGCCGTGCTTGTGCCGTATCCGTATGCCTGGCGTTATCAAAAAGTGAATGCCGATTTTCTCGCCGAACGAAACGCAGCCATCATCTTGCAGGATGAATTATTGAACGATAAACTTTTAAGCGTTTTGAATGACCTGTTACAAAACAGGAATAAACTTGAAGCAATGCGTGCCGCAATGAAAAAAATATCACATCCCAATGCTGCAAATGTTATAGCCAGTCAATTGCTTGTACTGGCAGGAGGACAACCCCTATGATGAGCATTATTTACCTCTTTTGGATGTACGTCCTGCTCTTTGCCATTATCGGCGCCATGCGCGGGTGGGCAAAGGAGTTGATGGTTTCGTTCAGCGTGGTTACTTCACTGGCAGTCAACTTACTGCTGGAGAAGTACATCCCCCTTGTCCGCGACCTGGATAAAGCCAGCGGTTCTGTTTTTTGGATCCGCACCCTGATTTTGATCGCGCTCGTTTACTTTGGTTACCAAACCGTATCCATTTCACGCTTTGCATCCAAGGCAATGCGCGAGCGGTTGCAGGATTCGATGTTTGGCGCGGTTTTGGGCGCTTTTAATGGCTATTTGGTTGCAGGTTCCATTCTTTTCTACAATCATGTGGCAAACTATCCATATTCGAACGTTATCAGCCCTGCCACAGACCCGGTCATTATCCAGGCAATTGATGTGATGATGAAATACATGCCCCCGCGCTTTTTAGGCGAACCGGGCATTTATTTCGCCGTCATCATTATTTTGATCTTTATTATCGTGGTGTATATCTAGCGACTAGCAAACTAGTCAACTAATAGACTAACTATGACACATGTTCACTTTATCGGCATCGGAGGTTCAGGGCTTTCTGCCATCGCGCGCCTGCTCAAAGAGAGCGGCTACGAGGTGACAGGTTCTGACCGCGCGCTTTCCTCGTTTGCGCTTGATCTGCAAAGTGTCGGAGTGACCATTCATGTTGGGCATCATCCGCGTAACGTGGCAGGCGCAGACATGGTGATCCGCTCCTCAGCCATTGCCGAAGATAACCCCGAAGTGATTGCCGCAGTGCAGGCGGGAATTCCCGTTTATAAACGCGCTGATTTTCTTGGTCAATTGATGTCTGAAAAGAGCGGTATTGCCGTGGCTGGCACGCATGGCAAAACCACCACCACCGCCATGATTGCGTGGACGTTGTATGCGATGAATCGCGATCCATCCTTTATTGTGGGCGGCACGTTGAACAATTTGAAAGTCAATGCGCGCGCCGGCAAAGGGAATCAGTTTGTGATTGAAGCGGATGAGTACGACCGCATGTTTTTGGGCCTCAAACCGCAGATTGAAGTGGTTACCAACCTGGAGCATGATCATCCCGATTGCTACCCGACCTTTGAAGATATGTACGCCGCCTTTCAAGGTTTTGTAGACCTGCTTCCGCTGGATGGCACGCTGATTGTCTGCGCGGAAGATAAAGGCGCTGTGTCATTATTGTCTTATGCCCGCCGCAAGGGATTGAACGTCATCTCGTACAGCGTGCAGGGTGAGATGACCATCAACAGCCCGCAGTGGATGCAGGCGCGCGCGCTCAAACCAAACCAACGCGGCGGCTTTGATTTCTCAGCGATGACCAACGCAGGCGCGACAATTGCCAGTGTCAATGTTTCCTTGCAGGTGCCGGGCGAACATAATGTTCGCAATGCGCTGGCGGCGTTGACTGTGATTGCCGCGCTGGGGATTCCGCTTCAAGAGGCGGCAGATGCGTTAAGCGAATTCACAGGCACGGGACGCCGTTTTGAAGTGCGCGGTGAAACCAAAGGCGTAACTGTCATTGATGATTACGCTCATCACCCAACCGAAATTCGCGCTACGCTTGCGGGTGCGAAGGCGCGTTATCCGGGTCGCCGTGTTTGGGCGGTTTGGCAGCCGCACACATATACACGTGTACAAACTTTATTTTTTGAATTCTCGCGTGCCTTTGGCGATGCAGATGAAGTGCTTGTTACCGAAGTTTACGCTTCACGCGAAGCCAAACAGGATTTTTCCTCTGCTGAAGTTGTAGCCGCCATGCCGCATTCATCGGCGCGGTACACGGGTTCGCTTGAAGATACAACCGAATATTTGTTGAAGAATTTGCGCTCTGGTGATGTTTTGCTTGTGCTTTCCGCAGGCGATGCAGATCAGATCAGCGCGGATGTTTTGAAAAAACTATAAGGAGTTTTTCGCACTGAGCGCAGTCGAAGTGCAGGAAATCGTCTCGACTACGCTCGACGAGAATTTGAAAAAATATGACAACGCCCGCCCGCTTTTTGGATGTGTTGCGCCTCAAGTTTGGCGCCGCTGTGCAGGAGAATATTTCCCTTGCGCCGTACACATCCGCGCGGATTGGCGGAGCGGCTGATATTCTTGTCACCGTTACTTCAGCCGATGAATTGGCAGAAGCGATGAAGATCACCTGGGATTACGGGATGCCGGTTTATCTTTTGGGCGGCGGATCGAATTTGCTGGTCAGCGATAAAGGTGTGCGTGGTGTGGTGGTTTTGGATCGGGCGAAGGAAGTGATCTTCGAAGGCGGCGATCAACCCTCGGTTTGGTGCGAAGCGGGAGTGGTCTTTAGCAATCTGGCGAACCGTTGCGCATCCAAAGGCTTATCAGGTTTGGAGTGGGCGGCGACGGTTCCCGGCACGTTGGGCGGCGCGGTCTATGGAAATGCCGGCGCGTTTGGCGGCGACATGTCTAATAATCTGATTTGGGCTGATGTGCTGACAAAGAACGGGCGCGAGAAATTAACGGTTGAACAATTGGAATATGGCTATCGCACAAGCATTTTGAAGCGCGGTGAAAAACAGGCAATAGTACTTTCGGCTATGTTGAGATTAAAAAATTCAAGTAAAGAGGAAGTGTCTGCTAAAATCAATGAATTCAGCGAGCGTCGAAAAGCCACGCAGCCGCCCGGTGCGAGCATGGGTTCCATGTTCAAAAACCCTGCGGGCGATCATGCGGGACGTTTGATCGAATCCGCGGGACTCAAAGGAACGCGGATCGGTAATGCTGAGATCAGCATGAAGCACGGCAATTTTTTTATCAATCATGGCGATACCAAGGCGGAAGATGTTCGCGCCTTGATTCGTTTGGTGCAAAAAACAGTGAGTGAAAAATTTGGCATTGAACTTGAACTGGAAGTTGAACTTGTAGGAGATTGGTAATTAATTACCAATCACTATTTACCAATTACGCATTTATCATGACACACCTTTCATCCTCCCCCCGCAAACTCCGCGTCGCCGTACTCTTCGGCGGTCGTTCAGGCGAACATGATGTTTCGCTCATGTCTGCGCGTTCTGTGCTTGCCGCATTGGATGCGGAAAGATATGAGGTGATTCAAGTCGGCATCACACTCGACGGCGACTGGTTGACAGGCGAGAATACATTGGATGCTTTTGAGAAGAAGGATTTTTCAGAACTCGTTTCTGTAATTCCCCCAACAGAACCCGCATCAGACCAATCTTTGTTTGTTGTGCATGTCACGAAATCGGGCGGCAAACTTGAACCGCTGGCTGAGGTGGATGTATTCTTCCCTGTCCTGCATGGACCTTTCGGCGAAGACGGCACAATTCAAGGTCTGCTCGAACTGGCTGATGCAGCTTACGTGGGCGCAGGCGTGGCGGGTTCCTCTGTCGGCATGGATAAGGGCATCTTCAAAGATGTCATGCGTGCAAACGAAATCCCAATTGTAGATTCACTGCTTGTTCTGCGGACTGAGATCGAAAATGATATGAACGCAGTCCTCGAGAAAATTGAAAAGATGGGCGCGTATCCGTTCTTTGCAAAACCCGCCAACCTTGGTTCTTCGGTGGGAATTAGCAAATGCAATTCGCGCTCCGACCTCGGCGAAGGCTTGATGGAGGCCGCGCGTTTTGATCGCCGCATTGTGGTGGAGTGCGGCGTGGGCAATGTGCGCGAAGTTGAAGTTAGCGTGCTGGGCAATGAAGACCCGCAAACTTCGGTCTGCGGTGAAGTTTTGCCGAGCCGCGAGTTTTATTCCTACGAATCAAAATACGTGGACGGCACATCTGGTTTAATCATTCCCTCGCAGTTGCCAGCCGAAGTGACCGATAAAATCCGCGAGTATGCTGTGCGCGCCTACAAAGCCATTGACTGTGCCGGCATGGCGCGCGCCGATTTCTTCGTGAACGGCGATACGAATCAAATCTATTTGAATGAATTAAATACACTGCCGGGCTTTACATCCATCAGCATGTACCCGAAATTATGGCAAGCCAGCGGATTAACATATCCGCAGCTTGTGGATCGTTTAATTGAACTTGCGCTTGAGCGCAAAACACAGCGCGATCACACCGAGCACCGGAGGACGGCATGAGCGATAAACAGGAACTTACCCGCTCAGAAATTGCGCGTCAGCGTCGCGCCCAACGCGCCATGAAAGAATTGGCGCAAACCAGCAAACGCGCGTCAAAGCCCGTTGCGCCGGTTGCGCGCGTTGC
>JAIFKY010000091.1 GCA_020049345.1 Anaerolinea sp. | reverse complement strand
TTCGATCAGTTGTTCAAGGACGGGGTAGTTGATGCTTTCGTCCGCGTTGAAGGGGGTGACGATGGGGGCGTATATTCCTTTGAGTTGCATGTTTTCTCCAGTGGGTAATTGGTAATTAGTGATTGGTAATTAGTGGTGAAAGTTTACTTCCCCCAATGGAAGTGGGCAAGAGTTATTCAGGAAAGATTCAGGGACGCCACCACACGAAAACCGAAGCTACCGTAGAAGCTGTAGAGACCGTAAACGTAGCGGTAGGCACAGCGCGCGTACCTGCCACTGTCGTCGAAGGAACCACCACGCAGCACACGGGCGCCAGATGTTTTTTCGTCTTCGCGTCCATCATTGGCTTTGTAAGGATATGGCTTAAACAAACTATGTGTCCATTCCCAAACATTGCCGCTCATATCTGCACAGCCATAAGGCGAGTCTCCTTGCGGAGAATATAAACCAACTGGGGTTGTGCCGCCTTTTCCGCCTTCGCTGGTGTTACATTTATTTTCGTCAAACTGATTCCCCCAAGGATATTCACGTCCATCCGTGCCGCGTGCGACTTTTTCCCATTCGGCTTCGGTAGGTAAACGCAAAACCAAACCTGTGGGTAGCTCGGCTTTGAGCAGGTTATTCAACCACTGGCAATATGCGATTGCATCTGTCCATTTGGCATAAGTAACGGGATGATCTTTTTTCTTTTCCCAGCCATCTACGGGGTGCTTTATGCCTTTGGCATAAGTACTGTAAAGTTCATTGGTCAATGGGTAACGTGCCATCCAGTAATCGTAGGGGATGTCTTGAGAATGTTGTTCGCTTCCTTCTCCCATGATGAATTTACCCGCAGGAATGCGCATAAATTCCATGCCGTTGGAGAGGGTGAGTTTATCTTTAGTATGTAGTAGAGTTTCTGTAAGTTGTATGTCATTAGACTGTCTAAGGTTTATAGGCTCAAAGTGCAAAACATCAGATTTAATATTTTGATCCACCCTGTGAAAAGAAGTGCCATTTTTTGAAAACACAATATTCTTTTCTTCCATCATATCAATAATACGGGCAGCAATAGTAAATGTTATCTTTAAGCGTTTTTGTAATACGGAATGTGATACTAGCCCCTCATCTTGAAGAATCCTAACTGCCTGATTAAAAAGTTCTTCAAATGACCTTGTATTCTTATCGCTCACTGTAGCTAATAAATTCAAGCCAAGAGATTCTGCTCGTCGCTTCAGACTTACCAGCAATCTTTGTAATCCGCGTTCACGGTTTCCTTCAAAATAGTCCGCATATTGCCATGGACGTAATCTGCGCGGCGGCTCACATTCTTCCAAGCGCACAGGCATAAGGTACAGCGTGCCTTCGGGCTTGTAATCGGCATAGTCCAACACGATTCTTAATTCGCGTTGAACATAACCTTCCTTGGTGATCGAACCTTTGGAAAGGCAAACAATGATCGCGTCGGCGGCTTCAACGGCTTTTTCGATCTCCATGTTCCAATCCTGCCCTGGGTAGAGTTCTTCTTCGTCCAGCCAGGGTTGAATCCACGGCTCGGCGCGGAGTTTTTGATATAACTCGCGGACGGCAGGTTTGTCATTGCTGGAGTGACAGAGGAAAACGCGGAGAGGGCGGTTGGTCATAAGGATGAACGCTTTGCGTGAAATATGAAGGATGAATTTAGCTCAGAAGTTTATCGTAATCAGCATGGGAACCGATCCAGAACCAGACGATCCCATCGGGCTTTTCCATGCCGAGGGCGCGATATTGCGTTCCAATGCGCACGGACCATAATTGTTTGCGGATATTTACTTTTTTGAAGTGAAGCGAAGGGTGGTGAGGGTCGTATTTGAGGAGTTCAAAATTCTTATCTGCCAATGCCTGTATATCTTTTGGCAATCGTTTATAGTCCTCCCAGAAGCGCGGCAAGGTGCGGTGGTTCATAAAGATTTACTCAAACCAGAGTTGTATTCCTTATCCACATCGGCGAGCAGGTTGTCCAACCGTCCTGAGTTGGCGTCATCATCAATTTGTTTGTCCCATACTTGCGCGTAATACTCTTCAAACCACGCCATTAATTCATCTAATTCCTTCGGTGACAAGTTACTAATGGCAACTTCCATATCTTCAAGCGTCATCTCTGCCTCCATTTTTTATGCCAATAAACTTTCTTCCAAAATTTCCGATGTTGAATCATGCGTTTCCGCTTTGCAACTCGTGAATCTATTATACTCGGCGCGCAGTTTTTGCAACGCGCTCGTCCCCTTCGGCGGCAGCGAATTTGGGAAGTACCCATCAGGGTATCATTGTTGGATCCTTCCCAAATGGGCGTAAATTCCATTGAATTGCATGAAATATCAAGTTTATGAGTGTGGGGGCGATGCGCTGCGAGGGGAAATCCACGTCTCGGCTCGTATTTTAATTGCAAATCTCGTTGAGTAGCGATTATGCTATACTAATTTGAAATATTCACTTTATAAAATACAATCGCTTTTTTTGTAATGTCTGGCGCAAAATTGAGGTGTAAAATATAAAGGCAAGTCGAAAGTTTGCAAACAAAAACTTGGGGGAGAACAATTGCAAGCTCTCCTTATCGGGACAATGGTTCGTCAACACGAGGATTAAAATGGTCCACACGAAGAAACCCACCGCCGCATCGAAAATCGCCGAATCCAAAAAGAAGCGATCACCCGGCGCGGAGGTTAACCAACAGCAACGATTAAATCCAATGGGACTGGCGCAGTCGCGGTCTGGGTTGGAGGCGGCATACCGTCAATACACCGACCTGTATGACTTTGCGCCCGTGGGGTACTTTATCCTGACACGCAACGGCGCGATCCACAAGATCAATTTGGCGGGGGCAAACCTGTTGGGCGTGGATCACAACCAGGCAATCGACATGCCGCTGGCGGCGTTTATTTCCAAAGAGGCGCTCCCATCCTTTAACCTTTTTTTTGAAAAACTTTTATCAGGGGAAGGAAAAAAAAACTGCGAACTAACTTTTGAAAAAAGCGGAAACGAATTGCTCTGGGCGCGTCTTGAAGCCACCTGCTTCGAGGGCGGAGAGGTAAGCCGCGCCATGTTGACAGACATCACCGAACACAAACTAATAGAACAAATTTTACAGGAAAGCGAAAACCGCTTCCGCATGTTGTTGCAGGATGTTTCCACCATAGCGGTTCAGGGCTACGCAATAGACGGCACAACACAGTATTGGAATTCAGCATCCGAAAAACTCTACGGATACAGCGCGCAGGAAGCCATTGGGAAAAGCCTGCTGGATTTGATCATTCCGCCAGAAATGCGGAACGAGGTGCGCGGCGCCATTCAACAAATGGCAGAGACCGGCGAACCCATCCCCGCCGCAGAATTATCGCTGATGCGCAAAGACGGCTCGCGCGTGAATGTCTATTCGAGCCATGTTATTGTCGCCATCCCTGGACACGCACCTGAATTGTTCTGCCTTGATGTTGATTTAACCGAACGCAGGCGAACAGCATCTTTACTACAAGCGCGTGTGCAGATCAGCGAATTTGCAGAGTCTCACACGTTAGATGAGTTATTACAAAAAATGCTGGACGAAGCCGAAGCGCTCACCGACAGTCAGATCGGATTCGTACACTTTCTTGAATCCGACCAAAAAACACTGCGACTGCAAACCTGGTCCACCAACACCCTGAAAAACATGTGTACAGCCGAAGGCAAGGGCAGTCACTATCCGGTTGAACAGGCCGGGGTCTGGGCCGATTGCGTCGCCACGCGCGCGCCGGTTATTCATAACGACTACGCCAATCTTCCCGCTTCGCGCCGCAAAGGTTTGCCGCAGGGACATGCGCCTATTCTGCGCGAACTTGTGATCCCCATTCTACGCAACGACCTGATCGTGATGATTCTGGGCGTAGGCAACAAATTAACCGAATACGACGAGAAAGACATTGAGATCATGTCGCAATTGGCAAACCTGGCATGGGATATTATTCAACGCAAACGGGCTGAAGAATCTCTCAAAAAGTCTGAGAAAAAATACCGTCTGCTGCATGAAAGCATCATTGATGGATTTGTCAGCGTGGACATGCAAGGGAATTTTTTGGACTGCAATGAAATTTACAGAAACATGCTGGGTTATTCTCAAGCCGAACTGGCTCAATTAACTTATCTTGATCTTACTCCTGAAAAGTGGCGTGAATTTGAAGCGGACATTGTAAACAACCAAATCTTAAAGCGCGGCTATTCTGACATATACGAAAAAGAATATATAAGAAAAGACGGCTCAATTTTCGCAGCCGAGTTGCACACTGTTTTGTTACGCGATGAACAGGGGAATCCGATTGGCATGTGGGCAATTGTCCGCGATATTACCGAGCGCAAGCGGGCAGAACAAGCCCTGCGTGAAAACCAGCAACTATTCATGCTCTTTATGCGTCACTCGCCCATTTACGCCTTCATCAAGGAAGTGACCTCCACCCAAAGCCGCGTACTGCAAGCCAGCGAAAATTACTTGAATATGATCGGCATGGCAGGGCATGACATGCTGGGAAAAACCATGGAGGAATTGTTTCCGCCCGAATTTGCCGCAAAATTTACCAACGACGATTTGTCCGTCATTGCGAGTGGAGAGGTTCTAAGACTGGATGAGGACATGAATGACCGCCACTACACCACCATCAAGTTTCCCATTGTTCTGGGAGATAAAACCCTGCTGGCGGGGTACACCATTGACATCACCGAGCGCGTGCGGGCGGAGACTGCGTTAAAAGATAGCGAATTCTTTGTCAAAGGCGTACTAAACTCACTGACAGCCCACATCGCTGTTCTGAACGCTCAGGGAGTGATCATCGCCGTCAATGAATCTTGGACAAAATTTGCACATGAAAACAACAGCCGTGACTCAGCAGATTATGTGGGAGTTAACTACCTGTCTGCCTGTCAGGCTTCAATTCAACAAGGTGATCCAGTTGCCAGCCAGGTGGATCAAGGCATACGCGCGGTAATGGACGGAACTCAACCCCAATTCAGCCTTGAATACCCGTGCCATTCGCCCAATCAACAACGCTGGTTTATCGTTACGGCGCTGCCCATGCACCCATCACATCAGGGAGTGGTCGTCATCCATCAGGACATCACCGAGAGTAAACGGGCGGAACTGGAACTACAATATATGAAAGCAAGTTTTGAATCGGCGAACGTGGAATTAAAAATCGCACTCGCCCGTCAGGCACAATTGGCGCACACCGACGCGCTGACCGGCATCAACAACCGCCGCTACTTGTATGAAATTGCCGAACATGAATTTGATATTGCCGCGCGATATCAACAACCGCTCTCGGTGATCATGTTCGACCTTGATCATTTCAAGGAAGTCAACGACACTTTTGGACATGCTGTGGGCGACCAGATACTACAGGGCGTTACACAATCAGCCTGCGCTGAACTGCGCTCTGCCGATGTGATCGGGCGCTACGGCGGCGAGGAATTTGTGATCATCATGCCCATGACAAGCGCCCAGCAAGCCTATCCGCTGGCAGAAC
>JAIFKY010000058.1 GCA_020049345.1 Anaerolinea sp. | reverse complement strand
GGTTCGCTCAATCGGGGCGTGGCGCAGTCCGGCTAGCGCGCTTGCATGGGGTGCAAGAGGTCGGAGGTTCGAATCCTCTCGCCCCGACAATGGCAACAAAATCGTCCTTGAAAAAGGGCGATTTTGTTTTAATGCGATTGCATTATTTCCTTTTGGGGTGTATTAATTGTGAACAGGATTTTTCCGTCAGCATTACAAGCTTATATTACCGCTGCGCGGAAACAACTCCGAAGGAGTGGAATGATTGTAGTTGGTATAAAATGCCCATACCAACCCCGAAGGGGTGTCATTGTTTTCTGATAAATTATGTCATCCCTTCGGGATTAGGATGGCTATTTGCATAATTCTATAATCGTTTCATCCCTTCGGGATTGGGCGCTGCGAAACTTCAGTTACAAGGAGACAAAATGAATATTGTTCATGTCCATGTGCATGTCAAGCCTGAGTTTGTCGAAGCTTTTAAGCAGGCGACCATTGAGAATCCAGTCAAAGCGTGAAGGAAGATGGCGTTGCGCACTTCGATGTGATTCAACTGGCGGATGATCCGACTCGGTTTGTCCTTGTGGAAATTTATAAAACTGCCGAGGCTTCTGCCGCGCACAAGGAAACCGCGCATTATTTGAAATGGCGCGACACGGTTGCTGAGATGATGGCGGAGCCGCGGCAGGGGATTAAGTACACAAATATTTTTCCTGCATAAAACAAATTTGCTCTGGTGAGGGCTAAGCCCCCACCAGAGCAAACATTGGAAAGGTAAACTATGACATCTTTTGAATTCGCCACGGCAAACAGAATCATCTTTGGGGCGGGGAAACTGAATGGGTTGGGCGACCAATTAAAGGGACGCGCGAAGCGTCTGCTTTTGGTGTGTGGAAATTCGTCGGACGCGATTCCGCGTGTGAGGGAGATTCTCTCTGCACAAGACATCCCATTCGATGAATTTCACGTTCACGGCGAGCCGACAGTGGATACGGCTTCCGAGGGAGTTTTGGCGGCGCTCGAGCATGGCTGTGACACGGTCGTCGGCTTGGGCGGCGGAAGTGTGCTCGATGCGGGCAAGGCGATTTCCGCGCTGGCAACTAATCGCGGCGATATTTTCGATTACCTTGAAGTGGTGGGCAAGGGACTGCCGCTGGCGAATGCGCCATTGCCGTACATCGCCATCCCGACCACGGCTGGGACTGGCACGGAGGTGACGCGCAACGCGGTGCTTGAGTCGCCGGCACATGGGGTAAAGGTGAGCCTGCGCAGCCCGTTGATGCTGCCGAGCCTTGCGCTGGTTGACCCCGAGTTGACCTATTCTTTGCCGCCCGAAATTACGGCGAGTTCTGGCTTGGACGCGCTGACGCAGTTAATCGAGCCGTTCGTTTCGGTGAAGGCCAACCCGATGACCGATGCCATTTGCCGCGAAGGGATGCGCCATGCGGCGAAGTCATTGCGGCGGGCATATCACAACGGCACAGACGCATCTGCTCGCGAAGGAATGTCACTGGCGAGTTTGTTCGGCGGGATGGCGTTGGCAAATGCCGCGCTCGGCGCCGTGCATGGATTCGCAGGTCCGCTGGGTGGGATGCTCCACGCGCCACACGGAGCGATCTGCGCGCGCTTGCTTCCGCTGGTGATGGAGGCGAATCTCAAAGCGTTGGAGTCGCGTCAGGCGGGACATGCGGCGATTGAAAGATATATCGAGATCGCACAAATTGTGACTGGCGATAAAAATGCCTCCGCACAGGACGGCGTGAAATGGGTCAGTGATTTGGTAAGCGAGTTGAATATCCCATCACTTTCGGCGCACGGGATGAATGAGGCGCAAATCCCAGAGGCGGTGGGGAAGGCTTTGAATGCGAGCAGTACGAAGGGAAATCCGATTATGTTGAATGATGGGGAGTTGCGGGAGATTTTAGAGAAGGCGATATAAATCAGAGAACCCGCCTCGGCATGAGGCGGGTTCTCAATTACCAATTACCAAGCCCCAATTACCTCTTTAACCGCTTCTCCGCCTCCATCACCACGAACACAATTACACCTGTCGCCGCCGCGATGGACAGGTCACAGCCACTCAGCGGAATGATTTCAAAGAAATGCGCCAGCACGGGGATGTACAAAACCATCATTTGCAAACCAACAACCAGCGCAACCATGCCCGCCAACAATGGGTTGCTTAACACGCCCATTGTAAAAAGTGAATCTTTATTGGAGCGCGAAGCCAAAGCCTGAAAGACTTGCATGAACGCCAGGGAGGTGAAGATCATCGTCTGCCATTCGGGGCGACCTGTGAAGAAGTACCACGAGCCAAGTCCGAGGGCAAGCGCGCCGATCAGCGTGCCGACCCAGATGGTTTGTGTACCTGCGCCGCGTGAGAAGACGCCTTCCTTCGGGGAGAACGGCGCGCGCTTCATCGTGTCCGCTTCGGGATTTTCCACGCCCATGCCAAGCCCAAGCAAGCCGTCGGTCAGCAGGTTGAGCCAGAGCAATTGCAAAGGCAGCAGCGGAAGAGGCTTGCCTAAAAACGGGGCAATCAACATGACCAACACTTTGCCGATGTTGCCTGCCACGCTAAAACGCA
This sequence comes from Anaerolinea sp., assembly GCA_020049345.1. Taxonomy (GTDB): domain Bacteria; phylum Chloroflexota; class Anaerolineae; order Anaerolineales; family Villigracilaceae; genus Villigracilis. The sequence continues at coordinate 2,947 of JAIFKY010000058.1, read as the reverse complement.
CAAACTTGCGGATGTTGTCGTAGATCGTGCGGCCTTCCCGCACAGAGGCAACGATGGTCGCAAAGTTATCGTCCAACAAAACAAGGTCGGAGGCTTCCTTGGAAACGTCGGTGCCGGTGATGCCCATCGCCACGCCGATGTCAGCTTTGCGCAGCGCGGGCGCGTCGTTCACGCCGTCGCCGGTCATCGAAACGATGTGACCCTTTTCCTGCAACGCCTGCACGATCTTCAACTTGTGTTCGGGCGCAACGCGGGCAAAGACGTTAACTTCTTCGACGACATTTTTCAATTCGTCAAAACTCAGGTTTTCAATTTCAACGCCAGTCAATGCGCGTCCGTTATCGGAAATTCCAAGTTGACGCGCAATCTCAATCGCGGTCAGCGGGTGGTCGCCGGTGATCATCACCGGGCGGATGCCCGCGGCGCGGCAGGTTGCCACCGCGTCTTTCACTTCGGCGCGCGGCGGGTCGATCATGCCAAACAAGCCGACGAGTGTTAGATTCTGTTCAAGATCGGTTTGAATAATTTCGGGGATGGAATCCATTAATCGGAATGCGACGCCAAGCACGCGCATCCCTTTCTTGGCGAGGCGATCATTCGCCGCGAGCATTTTCTCCCTCCAGCCTGAGTCGAGAACCTGGGCTTTTCCCTCCACCCAAATATGGGAGCAAACATCGAGCAATCCATCCACGCCGCCTTTGGTGAAGGCAATGTAGCGGCGAGAGCCCACTTCCAGACCGGCGAGCACTGCGGGGTCGTAGCGTTCCAAATGATGGACGGTGGTCATGCGCTTGCGCTCTGAGTCAAACGGGAGTTCTGCCGCGCGCGGAAAGGATGCGTCCAACGATGATTTCCAATATCCCATTTTGGCGGCGGCAACAACCAACGCGCCTTCAGTGGGGTCGCCGAGCGTGTGGTAGCGGTCATCGCCTGTATCAATGAGTTGCGAGTCATTGCAGAGCGCGCCGCCAATCGCTGCCAGCGACAGAGATGATTGGGCGGGCGCACCCAGCCCACGGGTGGCGTGAAGCGTGCCATCGCGTCCGACTTCTTCAGTTAAATCCAGGGCATGTTCGGCTACATCCAGCACGACCACGCTCATGCGGTTTTCGGTCAGCGTGCCTGTTTTATCGGAACAAATTACGGTAACCGATCCGAGCGTTTCGACGGCGGGCAGTTTACGGATGAGGGCGTTGCGGTGCAACATGCGCTGTGCGCCAAGCGCAAGGGTGACGGTGACGACGGCGGGCAGTCCCTCGGGGACGATGGCGACGGCGACACTGACCGCCGTGAGAAGCATGTGGCGCAGTTCGTCGCCGCGCATGAGACCCAGCACAAAAATAAGCGCGGCAATGCCAACGCCGATCAGCGCGAGGTTTTTGCCAAGCGCATCGAGCCGCCGTTGCAGCGGAGTATTTTCCTGTTTGACTTGTTGAATGAGTTCTGCGATCTTGCCGAGTTCGGTCTGCATTCCCGTGGCGATGACCAGCGCAAGTCCGCGACCCTGGGTGACGATGGTTCCCATGTAGCCCATGTTGCGGCGGTCGCCAAGCGGAAGGTCTTCGCTGGAAAGTTTGGCGGTATGTTTTTCAATCGGTTCGGATTCGCCCGTTAGCGCGGCTTCCTGAATGCGAAGGTTCACGGCTTCGAGCAGGCGCAAATCGGCGGGGAGGACATTCCCCGTTTCAAGTTGAATGATGTCGCCGGGCACAAGGTCATGTGCGGGGACTTCCTGTAAGTTGCCATCGCGCAACACACGCACGTTTGGCACCGACATTTTCTTGAGCGCGGCGATGGCTTTCTCGGCACGATATTCCTGGCTAAAACCAAGCAGGGCATACAAGGCGACGATGGCCAAGATTGAAATTGTATTCTTGTAATCGCCAAGCAAGCCCGCCACCACTGCGGCCGCGATCAGAATCAAAACCATCGTGGCTGTGAGTTGTTCCCACAAAATTTGCAGGGGCTTGCGTCCCCCGCGTTCGATGAGTTCGTTCGCGCCGTATTGTTCGAGACGGGCTACGGCTTCGGCTTTGGTCAAGCCGCTCTTGCCGTCCGAGTTGAGGTTGGCTATGCTTTCTTGAATTTCGATGAGATGCCAGTTCATGATTTTTCCTGATTGATTTTTTTTATTTTAATCCAGTCCAGCACAGTGATGCGCTGGCGGAAGTGCCAGATAAAATATGCGCCGCCGGCAACCGCAACCAGCGCGAAAACTAAGGGCGCATGCGTTTTGATATAGTCGCTGATGAGCATCCACTCGTGTCCGAGCAGGTAACCCGCGCCAATGAAAAGTGTACACCAAATATAGGCTCCGAGAAAGGTGGCAAAAAAGAATTTCGGAAAAGGAATTCTTGCCAATCCGGCGGGGATGCTGACCAACATGCGAATGCCCGGCAGAACGCGACCAGCAAAGATAATCCACGCGCCATGCTTTTGCATTTGTTCCTCTGCCTTGGAAAGCAGTGACAGGTTGATGCGGAAGAATTTTGCGAAGCGTTCGATCATCGGGCGGCCGCCACTCCGCGCCACCCAATAGACAATGGATGCGCCGACCGCACTGCCGAACCCCGCGTAAATTCCTCCCACGAGGATGAAGCCTGGGGCGATGCCGTGATGTTCGATCAACATCCAGCCTGCGAAGGTCAGGATGAGTTCGTTTGGTGTGACGCCTGTGGCGTTTTCCAGCACCATCAAGCCGAACACGCCCAGCCAGCCAAACTGGTCGAAAATGGTTTGCAGGGCAGATAGGATTATCGCTTCGATTTGATCAAGCATGGTTTCTCATCAACAGGTGGTTTCGAAATAAATAAAAAGACCATCGCCAAAAGATTTGACGATGGTCTTGCCTTTTACAGAACAGCCGGGACCATGGTCCGTATTGACGACTGTGCTACCCAAAAACTGGGCGGCTACTCCCCATCGGAGTTAGGGATTAGTATACAGA
>JAIFKY010000172.1 GCA_020049345.1 Anaerolinea sp. | reverse complement strand
TAAACCATTTTTCCATTCCCTACATGCGCGGCAAGCAGAAATTTTTTTTCGGTGAGATCTTCCAGCGCTCGATAAACGGTCGGCTCAGTCAAGCGTGGATATTCCCTTTGCGCCATCTCATAAACCTGGGTGGGAGAGAGATGTCCGCCTGCATGGTGCAGGACATGCAAAATCGCCACCCGTTGGGGCGTCATACGCAAACCTTGCGCGCGTAATTGAGAAGCATATTTCATGGAACAGGTCATAGGTTTTCCTTATTGCAACTTTTTGCAATAATATAATTCATAAGACGATGGGAGGGAAGGGACTTCTTACCTCGGAACATCAAACGTTTAGAGATTGTTTAATTAATCCCGCTTTTTGACCACAAAGGCACGAAGTCTCAAAGACTCGAAGGGAAAAACTTTGTGTCTTGGTGACTTCGTGGTGAAGTTATTAAACAGTCTCTTAATGTTCAACCGTGAAAAGAAGGTGTAAGATAGGCGGCAGAAATAAATTCACACTTGGAGGATCGTCCATGAATCATCCTGAAGCAACACAAATGGCTTTGAATATTTTACGTACGGGGGATAATTTTCAATGGTACATCATCACGTTTTTGGCGTTGGTGGTGTATATCTACTTCAACGAAATTTCAAAAGGAAATTGGAAGGGCATTGCGGCGGGACTGGCGCTGTACTCAGTGCATTGGTTCTATGAAATCCTCAACGCGCTGATCCAGCATTTCAGCGGACACGCCTTGTGGACGGTTCCCACAGGAACAGCATTCCTGCTTCTTGTCGGCGTGGGCATCGAGTTGAGTTTTATGTTTTCCATCGCAGGCTTGGTGATGAGCAAATTACTGCCCGCTGACCCAAAACTGAAACTTCTCGGAATCAATAATCGTCTGCTGTTTGCGATTGGGAACGCGGCATTTTTCTCTTTCATCGAAATCTTCCTCGCAAAAACCCCCGCTTTTGTCTGGGTCTACCCGTGGTGGGGATCATTCCCCGTTTTCGTGACCGTATATATCCCATTTTTTCTGGCGGCATTCTATTGCTACGACTGGAAGCCTAAAACACAAATCACCTTTATTGGCACAATGGCGGCGATTGATGTGTTGATGATGGCTATCTTTGCAGGATTTTTGAAATGGATTTAGAAATGCAAGAATGAATGACGAAAAAGGACTCGGCGATGCGCCGAGTCCTTTTTATTTCTCACAGACCTCTTGCAAAAGTCCATTTTTGACCACAAAGGTACAAAGTCTCGAAGACTCAAAGAGAAAAACTTAGTGACCTGGTGTCTTGGCGACTTTGTGGTTTACAACGCTTTACTTACTGCAAGAATTCTACTTTTTACTTCTTTCGCAAGTCGTTTACCTCTCGCGGCTCCAACATATCCCAGCGGCTTGCGCCAAGGTAGAGAATATCCAACACCAAGTCTTCGTAGCGGATGCCTTCGGCTTTGGCTTGCAGGCATAGGTCGCTGTAATCGGGAGTGAGACCGGGCAGAGTATTAATTTCGATCAGCCGCGGGTTGCCTTCATCATCCAAGCGGATGTCGGTGCGAGACACATCCAATGTGTAGAGCAGTTGGTGCGCACGCAGAGCAAGATATTTCAGTTTTTTTTCCAACTCAGGCTCAATTTCTGCGGGGCAGAAATATCCCAAGTGACCATCTGCGCCAACTTCCTTTGATTTGGCTTCATTTGTGTACACCCAGGGACTGACAGAGCGGGTTGTGTCGAGTTCAAGAACAGGGAAGCGGTGGAAACCGTCTTTTTCGTACCATTCAGGATGACGCGAGTAGAGTTTTGCATCGGCGCGCCCCAGAATGCCAACGGTGAATTCGCGCCCCGGCAGAAAAGTTTCCACGAGCGCAGGCTGCTGGTAGGTATTGACGATGTAGGTTGCCCGTTCACGCAATTCTTTTTCGTTGTTGACAATGGCGTTCATATCCACGCCCATGCCAGTGCCTTCACGCGCAGGCTTGACGAAGAGCGGAAAATTCAACTCAGCACGTAAGGGTTCATCGCCAACAATAAATTCTTGAAAGGGTGAAACGGGTAAACGGCGGTCACGCCAGATGCGCTTGGTGAGGGTTTTATCGAGAGAAATGCCGTTGGCTAGAACACGCGAGCCTGTGTAGGGAATGCCAAGCATTTCGAGCAAGGCGGGAACCTGGGCTTCACGCGCATCACCGCCAAGTCCTTCGGCAATATTGAAGCAAATGTCAGGCTTTTCTTCGCGCAGGGCGTAGGGCAGGTCGCTGTCAGCCTGGATAAAAACTGTCGAGTGCCCATCCGTTTCGAGCGCGGCGCGAAGCGAGTCTATCGTCTCAATATGATCAAAATCAGAAAAGGCATCTGGTGGGACACCTTCAGGTTTGGGGTGATCGTCGTCTTTAATGTTTGCAAGGACGGCGACTTTCCAATACCGTTTCATACGACGACTGGGAGGCTTCTCTTCTTCACGGTTAAGAGGCTCTGGCATTTTTGCTCCTTTAGATGAAATAACGGGCGTTAGTATAGTACATGCTGTGCGGATAACAAGGGTACGAGTGATTTCTTAAGGTATTTATTAATTGTAACTAGACAATCACTAACGTTTCAGGTATCATTACTTTGCTTGTTTCCTTGCCCATGAAAGAAAAAAAAGCATGGAATCAGGTGGAAATTTGCAAACATACCCGGATAAAGCCCTTATCCGGGTTCTTGTGCATAATAAGAATCTTGGTGGAGGCTACCTAATGTCAGACTTGATCACGCAAATCACAGGTGATTTGCAGAAACAAATTGAAGGCTTTAATCCCGAACTCAGTATCAGCGATATTGGTGTTGTTTTGGAGGCGGGAGATGGTATTGCCCGCGTACAAGGTCTTGCGACTGTAAAAGCGCAGGAACTGGTACAGTTTTCCAATGGCGTAATGGGAACAGCATTCAACCTTGAAAAAGACAGCGTGGGCGTGATTGTGATGGGCGCCTACGATGGCATTGTCGAAGGCATGACCGTGCGCGGCACGAACCGCATCGCGTCTGTTCCAGTTGGCGATGCCCTGATCGGACGCGTGGTCAATGCCTTGGGTGAGCCGATTGACGGTAAAGGACCCATTGCAACCACAGGTTTTCGACCGGTGGAACGCATTGCTCCCGGCGTGGTCTATCGTCAGGATGTGGATACACCGGTGCAAACGGGTATCAAATCCATCGACGCAATGATCCCGGTCGGGCGTGGTCAGCGCGAGTTGATCATCGGCGACCGCCAGACAGGTAAGACGGCGATTGCGATTGACACCATCATCAACCAAAAAGGCAAGGATTTAGTTTGTATTTATGTGGCAATCGGTCAGAAGAAAGCCGCTGTTGCCCGCACACTTGGTATTCTTGAAAAAGCCGGCGCGATGGAACATACAATCATCGTGGTGGCGGCGGCAGATGAATCAGCCGCTTTGCAATATATTGCCCCCTACTCTGGCACCTCCATTGGCGAAGAATTTATGGAAAGCGGTCGCGACGCGCTGATCATTTATGATGACCTTTCCAAGCACGCTTGGGCGTATCGTCAGGTTTCCCTGCTCTTGCGCCGCCCGCCCGGACGTGAAGCCTACCCTGGCGACGTGTTCTATCTGCACTCCCGCCTGTTGGAACGTTCTGCGCGCCTTGCGAACAAATATGTAATCGTCAAGAAGGATTACGCGAACGAACTTGCTTCTGAAAAAGACGGCGTGGACGGAAAAGTCTACACGGGTCCCATCTCGAAAGATGAAGCCGAAGAAGCCCGCAAACACATGAACGACGCGGACAATCACAAGATTATCAAAGTTGCCGGTACGGGTGGTTCGCTCACCTCCCTGCCAATTATTGAAACCCTGCTTGGCGATATTTCTGCCTACATTCCCACCAACGTTATTTCAATTACAGACGGTCAAATTTTCCTTGAGAGCAACCTGTTCAATGCCGGTATTCGCCCTGCGGTCAACGTGGGCGTTTCTGTATCCCGCGTGGGTGGCGATGCCCAGACCAAAGCCATGAAACAAGTGGCTGGACGTTTGCGCCTCGACATGGCGGCTTATCGTGAACTGGCTGCATTTGCGTTGATGGCGTCTGACTTGGACAAATCTACACAGCAGCAGTTGAGCCGTGGTCAGCACATGCAGGAAATTCTCAAACAGCCCCAGTATCAACCGACTGAACTTGAGAATCAGGTCATGGTGCTTTTCGCGGGCATCAATGGCTTTGCTGACGGCGTTGCCCTCGACAAGATGGCGCAATGGCAGGCGGAATTGATCCGCTTTATGGCAACATCCTACCCCGAAGTTGGCAAGGATATTATCGCGAAGAAAGCCATTACTGACGATAACCGCGCCGCCCTTACAAAAGCCCTCGAAGCATTCCGCGCGGGTTGGCAAGCATAAGTAGTTGGGTAGTCACATAGTGGGCTAGTCTCGTAGTCTTCTGACTGTAATACTAGCTGACCAGACTAACTAACTATCAGACTAAGGACTAAAGGACTAAATTATGGCTTCCGCTCGTGAAATGCGGCTCCGAATTAAGAGCGTAAAAAACATTTCGCAGGTCACACGCGCGCTGGAAACGGTGAGCGCCAGTAAAGTCCGCAAGGCAATTAATGCGGTCATGGCGACTCGTTCCTATGCGACCAAAGCCTGGCAGGTATTAAGACACGTTGCCGAACAACCGGGACGTGACAGCCTGCACCCGCTTTTGGCGCATCGTAAATCAGTGAATAATACATTGGTGGTTGTAATCACAGGTGACCGCGGACTCGCGGGCGCGTACAACTCCAATGTGATCCGTTTTACGTCTCAGCGTTTTGACTCGAATGTTGCTCCTGTTAAATATATAGCGGTCGGACGTAAAGGTCGTGACCTGCTCATCCGACGCAGCAAAAAAGTAATTGCAGATTTCAGCAACCTGCCTGCTGCGCCAAGTTTTTCCGATGTCTCAGCAATTGGACGCCTCGCAGTAGAGGAGTTCAAAACTGGCGAGGTAGACGAGGTTTATCTCATCTACACTTCCTTTGTCAACATGGGGCGTCAGGTGGCAACTGTGAAAAAACTCCTGCCGCTTGAACTCGAAGGCGAAGGTCTGGTGAGAGATTTTGAACACACATCCAACGGACCTGCGGCGGCTTATGAATATGAGCCTGACATGCGCGTGATCCTCGACGAGATCATCCCGCGTTTTACCGCATTGCAGGTCTATCAAGCCGTGTTGGAATCACAAGCCAGTGAACACGCCGCTCGTATGATCGCCATGCGCAACGCCACCGATAATGCAAAAGAACTGGTTGGCGCTTTGCAATTGGCTTATAACAAAGTTCGTCAGCAAGGCATTACGAACGATATCTTGGACATTGTCGGCGGCGCAGAAGCGCTAGCCGCGAAATAACTGGAGGAAAATCATGGCAAACGTAGCAGGCCGTGTCGTACAAATTCTTGGTGGTGTGGTGGATGTTGAATTTTCTGAAGGCAACATCCCCGGGCTTTTCGAAGCGATCACAGTGGAACGTGAAGGCAAAAAACCGCTTGTTCTTGAAGTGCAAAAACATCTTGGCGATGGTTGGGTACGCACCGTATCCATGGACTCAACCGATGGTCTTCAGCGCGGCGTTCCGGCTGTTGCCACAGGCTCGCCAATCATGGTTCCAGTGGGACCCTCCACTCTCGGACGTATTTTCAACGTGCTGGGTCAACCTATTGATGAAAAAGGCGAGGTTACTGCCTCGACCTATTATCCAATTCACCGCCTTGCGCCTACTTTTGAAGAACAATCCACTCGCGTGGAAGTCTTTGAAACTGGCGTAAAAGTTGTAGATTTGATTGCCCCCTTCACCAAAGGCGGCAAGACGGGTATCTTCGGTGGCGCGGGTACAGGCAAGACCGTTATCATCATGGAACTCATCCGCTCGGTTGCGACCGAACACGAAGGCAACTCTGTGTTTGCCGGCGTGGGCGAACGAACCCGCGAAGGCACACAACTTTATCGTGAAATGCTCGAATCCGGCGTTATGAAAGACACCGTCATGGTATACGGACAGATGAACGAACCTTCCGGCGTGCGTTTGCGCGTTGCGCTTTCCGCGCTTTCGATGGCGGAATATTTCCGCGACCAAGGCAAGGATGTTTTGCTCTTCGTGGATAACATCTTCCGCTTCTCCATGTCTGGCTCCGAAGTATCCGCGCTACTCGGTCGTATGCCCTCCGCTGTAGGTTACCAACCAACTCTCGCCACAGAAATGGGCGAATTGCAAGAACGCATCACCTCCACCCGCACCGGTTCGATCACATCCATGCAGGCTGTGTACGTCCCCGCGGATGACTACTCTGATCCTGCGCCTGTGGCGACCTTTACCCACTTGGATGCGACCATCGCCCTCGAACGCTCCATTGTGGAAAAGGGTATTTACCCCGCCGTGGATCCGCTCGCTTCCACCTCCCGAATTCTTGATCCCAACATCGTGGGTGAGGAACACTACCGAACAGCGCGTGAAGTTCAACGCATTTTGCAGCGCTATAAAGATTTGCAGGACATCATCGCCATTCTCGGTATTGATGAACTTTCCGAAGACGATAAACTCATCGTATCGCGCGCCCGTAAAATTGAGCGTTTCTTCTCACAGCCTTTCTATGTGGCTGAACGCTTCACCGGCATTCCTGGCCGCTACGTATCTCTCAAAGATACTGTCAGCGGCTTCCGTGAAATTCTCGACGGCAAATGCGATGATCTGCCCGAACAGGCTTTCATGATGGCAGGCACAATCCAGGATGTCCGCGAACGCGCCGAGAAACTGGCTAAAGCGTAATTGGCGATTGGAGATTGGTAATTACAAATTACCAATCTCCAATTACATAAGGGTTTCTTATGACTATTCGTTGTGAAATCGTCTCTCAAGACCGCACCGTATTTGCAGGTGATGTGGATATTGTCGTTTTGCCCGGCGCAGGCGGAGAAATGGGCATTCTTCCAAAACACGCACCTGTGCTTACCACGTTGAAATTTGGCGTAATTAAAGTCCGCAAAGGCGGCAAGGAAGAAGTCTTTACAGTAGCGGGCGGCGTTGCGGAAGTACAACCTGACATTGTTACGGTTCTCGCAGACGCAGCAGAAAATGTGCAGGAAATTGACTTTGCCCGCGCTGATGCGGCGCGTGTCCGCGCTGAAGAAGCGCTCGCCAAAGGCGTGCCCGCAGATAACGACGCCTACCTCGCAATGGAAGCTGCGTTGCGAAAATCAAACTTACGTCTCGATGCTGCTCGTCGTTACGGCAAGAACAACCGCTCGCCCTATTCGGAACAATAAACCCCCGTGGCTATGTTTTCAAAAGACCTGGGAATTGACCTGGGTACTATTTTCACTCGTCTCGCTGACAGTTCGCAAGTGCTGTTGGAAGAACCGACAATTGTTGCCATTGATGTGGATGACCAAAAAATGGTGGCAGCGGGACTCGAAGCGCGCGACATGTTTGGGAAAGTTCCAGACAGCATCGAAGTTGCGCGTCCACTTCGAAGTGGCGTGATCGCTGATTACGAAATTACAGAAACATTACTGCAATATTTATTACAACGCGTAAGCGGCTCAATGCGTATCTTTCGCCCGCGAGTGATGATCTCTGTCCCGTATGGCGTTACCAGCGTGGAACGTCGCGCGGTTTACGAAGCCGTCATGGAAGCAGGCAGCCGCGAGGCATTCCTCATCCAACAACCTTTAGCCGCCGCTATTGGAATTGACCTACCGATCAACTCCCCGTCTGGAAACATGATCATCAGCCTCGGCGGCGGCTGCACCGAAGCCGCTGTGATGGCAATGTACGGCATCGTAGCCGCAGACACCCTGCGCGTTGGCGGCATGGATTTGGACGAAGCCATTGTCAATTATGTGCGCCGTAAATACGGCGTGATCATTGGGCAGGCAACAGCCGAACAACTAAAAGTCCGCATTGGCGCGGCGGTTCCACAAGACATAGAAAACAGCATGGAAGTGCAGGGACAGGATCAAGTCACCGGCTTGCCGCGCCCCGTCACACTCACCACTGGTGAAATCGTCGAAGCCTTGCAAGACCCGCTAAAGCAGATTGTCGAATCGGGGCGCAAAGTTCTCGAAAAGACCCCCCCCGAACTTGTTTCTGACATTATTGATCGCGGCGTTGCCCTGTGCGGCGGCGGTGCGCTCTTGCGCGGCGTGGATAAATTACTGACCAAATCCCTCGGCATTCCCGCCTACCTGGTAGATAACCCGCTGACCTGCGTTGTGCAAGGCACAGTGAAGGGCTTCACCATGCTGAACATGATCCGCAGAAACCTGCCGCAGGTGTAAGAGAAAAGATTGGTAATTGGTAAATAGTAAACAGGTGACTCGCTAATGTGAGTCACCTGTTTTATTTTGCCGTCTCTTATTACTCGTTACTTCTTACTTTTACTCATCCCCCCTTCCACCCCGCAAACACCGCAAACCGAAACGACTGAAAAAATGAATCTGCATTCTGGAAGCCGATTTCTCTTAGCCAGGAAATTTGCTCTGCCAGTGTAGCGCTCCGATCATAAGTCATGCGTTCCTTCGCCGCGCGGATTTCCTCATCATCACTGCCAAGGGTGCGCGCAACGCCGAGGTGCATTTCTTCATATAATTCTTCGTGCCAGTCGCTTATGCCTAATATCTGCTCGGCGTTGACAAAGACTCCGCCTGGCGCCAGAGCCTTGAAGATGCGCTCATACAGGCTGCGCTTGTCTGCGTGGGTAAGGTGATGAATGGCAACCGATGAGACAATGGCGTTGAATTGAATATCGGGCAGAGGCTCGGTCATGGATTGGATGATAACGGTGGGCACGTACGCCTCCAACCGAATTTTGGCTTTGTCGGTCATATCGGTGGATTCATCCAGCAGGTAGAGGGAGGCTTTTCCAACCCGTTGCATCACGAACTCGCTCATCAAGCCTGTGCCTGCGCCAATATCCAAAATGGCGGGCGATGAAATATCGCGGACGGTGCGCGCGACCAAATCTGCTGCGCTTGCATAGAACGAGTCGTAGCAAGGAATCAGACGACGGCGCGAAAGATCATACTCAGAGGCATTCCATATTTTGCTCATGCGCGTGATATTACCATTAAGTAAAACGTCCCGAAGGTTTCTTTTAACCTTCGGGACGTTCCCGTTTATTTCATTTTATCCACTTCAACTTGCAATGCCACTTTGATCGTTTCAAAATCCAATCCTTTTTCGGTGCAATAATCTTTGACCTTCGTCAACGGGTTGGGCATCGGCGCGCCCATCACTTGTTCGATGATTTCCTGACTCACGCCCCAGTCTAAAATTTCCTGGAATGTTGTTTTGCCTTTGATAAGGTTTTCGGTGAGGGCTTCGGAGGTGGCCGCGCTTTGGGTTGGTACCGCTTCGGATGCTGACTCTGCCGTTGGAACAGGATCAACTACCGGCGAGTCTGTCGCGGCGGCGGGGTTCGGGACGGTGTGCGCTTCGAGATATACGCTCTGCTCAGGAGTTAGATTCCGATCCTTTAGCAGCGCCGCCGCATCCTCAGGCAAATAGGTATCAACGCTGAGATCGAAAGGCAGCCCCTTGTACAAAGCCACGAACAACCTCACCGATCCTGTGCCGATCTCGAACTCGCTTGCCGCATACATTTCTTCAAGTCCTTTGACCGCAAATGTAGCAGCGCCATCGCTTTCGATGCCAAAGGCTTGCGCGAGAACCGACGACGGAATGTCAAAGTTTTTTTCGACATCGCCAAAAGTGTACGAGCCGCGAATGTCGGCAGGGTTGCTTTGACCTGCAAATTCGCCTTCGGTGTAAGTGGCGGCTTCCTTGCTGGATTCGGTCTGCCATGATCCCATGACTGTTGAAATGGCAATGCCGCCAAAAAACACAATAAAAATAATCGCGGCGAGCGGTTTAGATGTCAGATTCATTTCACACCTCCAACATTGAATACAACGGTTTTGGCGACGGGGCAAATGGCTTCGGAAGTACATTCGAGACACGAGATGCATTGGTGGTCGCGGACGGTTTTCACAACATCAACGGGAATGTTCATGGGACACATGATTGAGCAAGCGCCATCATTTTTGCAGGTGGATTCAACGCGGCGAATTTGAAAGACGCGGAACAGATTTGTAACGCCAAGCACTGCGCCGTACGGGCAGGCATACTTGCACCACGGCCGTTCGACAAAGAGCGAAAGCAGGAGCGTCACGCCAAGTATCACAAGCCCTGCGACGGCAACTTCGCTTGTCCAAAAGTTGAAGAGTGCAAAATATGGGTCGTACTCAGCGAAGATCAAGGTGCCGCTGGTGGCTGTGACATAGATTACCCAGACAAGAACCAGATAACGCAGGTAGCGCAATGCTTTGTCTAATTTTTCAGGGACAAAATGATTGAACTTGCGTCTGAAAATTTTCTTCCCCAGCATACTCACCCACTCCTGCACTGTTCCCATCGGGCAGACCCATCCACAAAAAACAGGTCCAAACAAAATGGACAGCACAAAAGCTAAAATCATCAGAACGAATGAGGACTCGTGAATCTTCTGCACGAAAGTTCCAACGGTCAGATATTGATAAATGGTCACCACACCGCCAAAGGGGCACAATGCATGAAGCGAGGCGGTAGAGAGAAAGGCAATTCCGCCGCCATTTTCAACCAATGTATGATTAACTGCAATGAGGGCAATCAGCAGAAAGAAAAACCATTGCACCACGCGCCTGATCCAGATACTGCGGGGTCGAAAGAGTCGTTTACCAAAAATTTTCATTACATTCTCCTTGTACTTTATATTGAACGAAGTGTAATTATTTTTTATTTACGCAATACAAAGGATTTGTGAAGATTTGGTAAAGGGAATGTGAGAGGTAAAAAGTGAGGTGGGAAACAAAAAAGGCGTCTCACCTGAATTACGATGAGGCACCTTTTTATTTTTTTTATTTGACATCTTGCATAAATTAATCGTAGGTCAGGCTTTTAGCCTGATGCCCTTGAAATTTGACGGCGGGTTTTCAACCCGCCCTACAACTACTTACGAAAGAGGTCTATTCTTTACAAATAATACGTCATCCGTTGCAAGTGAGTAGCCGGATCAATATGCTGCACTCTGACACCCTTTGGCACGCTGAGGCTGATTGGGGCATAGTTGAGAATTGCCTTAACGCCCGCCTCTACAAGTTTGTCGGCAATGCCCTGCGCGGCGGTGGCTGGAATGGTAAGCATGGCAATTTTGATGTCGGCAGCTTTTATTTTTTCAACCAAATTATCTATCGATTCTACTGTAAACTCGCCGATTTTCTGCCCAATTTTTTCCTGGTCGTTGTCAAAGATCATGACAACATTGAAACCGCGATTGGAAAAGCCTTGATAGCGCGCCAGCGCGTGCCCCATATCGCCTGCGCCGATGATGATTACATCCCACATGCGATCCACTTTTAGGATTTCGCGCAGTTTATCAAGAAGGTAATCAATGGTATATCCCGTACCTTGCTTGCCAAATTCACCAAATTGAGAAATATCTTTGCGGATTTGCGCGGCGGAGATCCCCACACGTTCGCCAAGTTCCTGCGACGATGTGGTTTTGATCCCCTTATCAGCCATACGTTGAAGCGCGCGTAAATAAACGGGCAAACGTGTAATGATAATATCTGGAATTTTTTCTGCGTTCACTTTTCTATCCTCATTTTTCGTGAAATACTAGAGTAAATTTACCATAAAATGCGATTTTGTACAATTATGTACAAAAATGGTCGGCAATTCCAAATTTTCCACGACACCTGCACTGCAACAAACGCACATTGTCCCGATGTTCTTTCGGGAATGCAGTGCAGGTGCAAACGAATGTCGGATCGCAAATCCGAGTATTCATGAATGGTCGGTTGCTCAAATCGCACAATTTTGCGACTACTGGATTTCAGATTTGGACTTGCTGAATAGCAAAGCGGAAATTTTCAAAATAAGGGTAAACTATATTCTGAACAGCGAATTAATTATCCACTTTATAAACAGGAGATGAAAAAAAATGAAATCCAAAAGCAACCGTTTTTTGAATATTATTTTAGCCTTTGTATTACTGGTAAGTATGCAAATTGCATGTGGATCCAATACAGAAACTCCGATTGAAGCTGACGCAACAGATGAAGCATCTGCACCTACAACAAGCGAAAACAAACCAGCGCCAGCGGGTGAGCCAGGCACATGGCTGGTTATGATGTACCAGAACGCAGACGACGAAGTGCTGGAACAGGATATCTTTATTGATTTGAATGAAGCCGAAATCGTTGGATCAACCGATCAAGTAACAATTGTCGCCCAACTGGACCGCTTCAAAGGCGCTTTTGACGGAGATGGCGATTGGACTTCAACAAAAAGATATTTGGTCACTCAGGATAGCGATCTGGAAACCATCAACTCAACAGAACTGGAAGACCTGGGTGAAGTAGACAGCGGAAACAAAGACACATTAATTGAATTTGCCACCTGGGCAATCAACACCTACCCGGCAGAACATTACGTCTTGATCCTCTCAGATCATGGCGCAGGCTGGAGCGGCGGATGGAACGATAATGACCCCGTCGAAAACAGTTCATTCACCATGCAAAACATTGATGACGCTTTGGGATCAATCATCACCACTACCGGCATCGACGCATTCGAACTGGTCGGCTTCGACGCCTGCCTCATGGGACAACTGGAAGTGATGAGCGCCATTGCGCCCCACGCCAGATACGCCATCGGCTCGGAAGAAACAGAACCCTCCCTCGGATGGGCTTACGCCAGTTTCCTTACCGCCTTAAATAATAATACAGCCATGACCGGCAAGGAATTAGGACAATCCATTGTAGATAGTTATCTCACCCAGGATTTTCGCATCACAGATGACAATGCCCGCAGCAATTTTGCTGGCGGCGATTTCAGCCCCGAAAGCGTAGCCGCCGACTTGATCAAAAGCAGCACACTTTCTGTCGTTGACTTAAGCGCAATCCAAAACCTAAACGCGGCTGTCAACGAATTGGCAATCGCATTAACACAAGTTGATCAAAATTTGGTGGCAGAAGCGCGATCCTACGCCCAATCCTACGAAAGCGTATTTGGAGACGACGTTCCACCTTCTTACATTGACCTGGGTCACTTCATAGACCTGCTGATGGCATCTACTGACGATCCAAATGTAACGCAAGCCGCCGAACAAGTGAAAAGCGCCCTGGCTCAAACTGTCACCGCAGAAATGCACGGCGATGAAAAATCAGGCTCCAGCGGATTAACCATCTACTTCCCCAACTCTGATCTATATGAAGGCACGTTTGGCGAATCACCCACCTATGGCATTCAGTACACCGCCTATATCGGACGTTTTGCCACAGCTTCTTTATGGGATGATTTCCTAACCTTCCACTACACAGGCGAAACCTTTGACCCCGCCGCCGCCGACTTGACCGTTTTAACTCCCGCCCAATCGGCACAGACAGATTTCGCGCAAGCCATCGAAGAATCGGCGCCAGCCACAAACGCCCAAGTCGCCGCACCTGGCGCGGGTGAAATCACCATTGCCCCAATCAGCGTCTCAGCCAGCGAAATCGGACCCGATGGCGTTGTTACCCTCTCCACCGAAATTAACGGTTCAAACGTTGGGTACATTTATTACTATGTCAGTTATTACGATCAAGAATCCGGCTCCTACCTCACTGCCGACATGGGTTTTATCAGCTCAGAACAAACCAAAGAGATCGGCGGCATCTATTACCCTGACTGGGGTAACGAGGGCGTCATTTCCATTAACTACGACTGGGAACCAACCATTTACTACATGGGCGACGGCAACGAAGCAAATGACCAATTTGCCTTCTTCGAACCCACCGTTTATGGCGTTGACGCAAGCGGAGATATTTACACCGTACGCGGAACATACAAATTTGTGGACAGCGGATCAGAAATTGACGCGGTTATGAAATTTACCGGCGAAGGCAAAATGCAAAGCATCTTTGGTTTCAACGGCGAAAATGGCTCAGGCGCGCCGCGTGAGATCACCCCGCAACCCGGCGACACCTTCACCATCACCGAGCAATGGCTCGACTTTGACCCGAACCCCGAAGGCGAATTTGTAGATTATATCGGCGGCACCATGACCTTTGACAACAACGACTTTGTAATGGTTCCCTATTATGCCTACTCAGGTAATTACACGCTGGGCATTATTGTTGAAGACCTAAACGGAAATCGTACCGCTGAATACGTTGAAGTAACGGTCACCGAGTAAAAGGAGAATAACGAATGACAACCTTTCAAACATTCGAGCACAACGGCAAAGTTCTGCAACTCGCCACCTACGAATCGCCGTCACCCTCAAAACCAAAAAAGACATCCGCTGTACGCGCGCCGGGAGCAGGCAAATTTGAGATCGCGCAAATCAACCTTTCAAATGATTTGACACTCACCGCCCAGATCAGCGGAAAAAACATCGCCTACATCTTCACCGAAATATTATTCAAAGACGGCGGGCAATACTACGGTCCCATTGCCCGCGAATATATTCAAGCGGATCAGAACAAAGAGACCGGCGGAATCAGCCGCCCAGATTGGGATAACACCATCAACCTCTCGATCAAACTCCGCCCCAGCCTAACCCTGCTTACAGACGGTGTTAACTCCGCCTTTGCATTTGTAACCCCCGAAGGCTACAGCAATTCAGGCTGCCGGCTCGACGGTCAATACACCAGCGCCGACTCGCAAACCCGCGCCCGCATCACCTTCGACAGCGACGGAAAAATCAAAGAAATCCTCTCCATCAAAGAAAAGGGAACAAAATCCACGCCGCACGCGCTGACCCCCAAACCTGGCGACACTTTTGCTCCATTCGTCCAAACCCTCACCGCTGAAGACCATGAAAAATGGAATGTAACATTTGCCATTTCCACTCCCCTCACCTTCGGCGAACAACCCTTCCAACTGCTGACGGAATCCCCTCTCTCTGGCGAATACCTCGCCGGAATCCTCGTACAAGATTTGGATGGTAAATTAACCAGAAAGTACGTGCCATTCACAATTTAGTAATAAGTAAACAGTAATGAGAAAAAAGACCTGATGGCTTTCGCTCCATCAGGTCTTTTTTCTTTTGTAGACCTCTTGCAAAAGTCCGTTTTTGGACACAAAGGCACAAAGTCTCGAAGACTCAAAGGGGAAAACTTAGTGACCTAGTGTCTTGGTGACTTTGTGGTTTACAACGCTTTACCTATGCAAGAGGTCTAGTTTTACCTTCTTCCCAAAATCGGAGTGCCGTATTTTGATATTTTGCAGGCTGGGCACTCCAACATCCGCTGTATGAGGAATTTCCTCACCCCATTTGCATTATAAAATTCCCGACTTTTGAAAAAACGCTGAAAATTTCAGGGCTGTTAATGTTATTCCAAAGGTTTTATGGTAAAACTGAAACGTCTAAATGGACGTTAAGTTTCATTTGTTAAGCACAAGGAAAGCATCCCCCATGTATAAAATCCTACGAAAAGAAATTTTTAGCGAAACCGTCAAACTAATGGTTCTCGAAGCGCCACTCGTGGCGCATAAAGCCAAAGCGGGACAATTTGTCATCGTACGCATTGACGAAACCGGCGAGCGCATTCCCCTAACCATTGCAGACTTTGACTCAGCCGCAGGCACCGTCACCATCATCTTTCAGGAAGTTGGCAAATCCACCATGCAAATGGGGCAGTTGGAAGAAGGCGATTATTTTGAAAATGTAGTCGGTCCGCTGGGTCACGCCACCGAAATAAAAAATTACGGCAAAGTGGTCGTCGTGGCAGGCGGAGTGGGCATTGCGCCCATCTTCCCCATTGCCCGCGCGCTAAAACAAGCCGGCAACCACGTCACCGCCATCATGGGCGCGCGCAACAAAGACTTGCTTTTTTGGGAAGACCGAATGCGCGCCGAAACCGACGAAGTCATCATCTGCACCGACGACGGTTCATACGGACGCAAAGCGCTTATTACCGAACCGCTCAAGGAAGTTTTGGAGCAAAACAGCGACATCGCCAAAGTCTGGGCAATCGGACCTTCAATTATGATGAAGTTTGCGTCGGCAACCACCAAGCCATTCAATGTCCCCACCCTCGTCAGCCTGAACACCGTAATGGTGGATGGAACCGGAATGTGCGGCGGATGCCGCGTGGTAATGGACAAAGGCGCGAAATTCGTCTGCGTGGATGGACCCGAATTTGACGGTCATCACGTAGATTGGGAACTGCTCCTGGCTCGACTGAAATTTTTCCGATCCGAAGAACAAGCCGCAGTTGAAGAATGGAAGGAAAAAGATCACAAGTGCCGCACTGACCTCATGTTTGAGGCTGGCGTAGAGGCAGGTCAAAATGGCTAAGAAAATTGTCCCCTGCAAAGTGCCGATGACAGAACAGCCTGCCGGCGAGCGAGTCCACAACTATCAAGAAGTTCCTCTTGGCTACACGCCAGAACAGGCAATGGAAGAAGCACGCCGCTGCCTGCAATGCGCCAAACCCACCTGCATGGATGGCTGTCCCGTCAACGTTAACATCCCCGGCTTCCTCGAACGGGTCGCAGACGGCGACTTTCAGAGTGCCGTGGAAATGATCAAACTAACCAACGCGCTGCCTGCCATCACCGGGCGCGTCTGCCCGCAGGAAGTTCAATGCGAAGGCGTCTGCGTGCTGAACAAAAAATTTGAACCTGTCGGCATTGGCCGGCTGGAAAGTTTTGTCGCCGACTGGGAGGCAAAACAAGGCAAAATCGCAATCCCACAAGCCCCGCCGCAAACTGGAAAAAAAGTGGCCATTGTAGGCTCAGGTCCCGCAGGCTTGACCGCCGCCGCAGACCTGGCTCGCATGGGACATCAAGTGGATGTCTTTGAAGCCTTGCATGAACCGGGCGGCGTACTGGTCTACGGCATCCCCGAATTCCGCCTGCCCAAAGCCATTGTCAAACGCGAAGTGGATTACGTGAAAAGCCTCGGCGCAGATGTTCACATGGATTTCATCGTCGGCGCCGTCGCCACGCTGGATGAATTGCTGGAAACCTACGACGCCATTTTATTGGGAACCGGAGCCGGCTTACCCTGGTTCATGGATCTACCCGGCGAAAATTTAGGCGGGGTCTACTCATCGAATGAATACCTAACCCGCGTCAACCTGATGAAAGCCTACCGAGCCGACTACGACACCCCCGTTTCACGCGGCAACCGAGTGTTAACCATCGGCGGCGGAAACACGGCGATGGACGCGGCGCGCACCGCCCTGCGGCTTGGATCGAAAGAATCGATCATTGTCTACCGCCGATCACGCGCTGAACTCCCCGCGCGCGCCGAGGAAATTCATCACGCCGAACAGGAAGGCGTACAATTCAACCTGTTGACCACTCCTATAGCCTTCCACGGCAAAGACGGGCGCGTCACAGCCCTGGAATGTATCAAAAACGAACTCGGCGAACCTGATGCCTCTGGTCGCCGCAAGCCTGTGCCAATTGCAGGCTCCAACTTCTTCATCGAAGCCGATGTGATGGTGATTGCCATTGGGCAAAGTCCAAGCCCTCTAATCGCCAACACCACGCCGGAATTGGAAACAAAGAAAAACGGCACAGTAACAGCCGACACATCCACCATGAAAACCTCGAAAAAAGGCGTGTTTGCCGCCGGCGACATCATCACCGGCGGGGCAACCGTCATCCTTGCCATGGGGCAGGCAAAACTTGCCGCCAAAGCCATGGATGAGTATTTGAATACCGGCGTTTGGTAAATTAAAGTTACAGACAACAAAAAAGATGCGATCATGCTGATCGCATCTTTTTTGTTGCAACATTGCGCTGAACGCAATCGTCTGGCGGCTAATTATTCAATGCGCCAGCGTCAACCCAATCACGAATGATCTGAATTTGTTCGGCTGTTAAATCCGATCCACGCTTGGGCATCTCGCCGTCGGTTACCAGTTGCACCAGCAAACTATCGGCGGAGTTGCCTGTGGTAATCACAGCGCCATTAAATGAGCCAGCCATGACGCTTTCGTGAGTCGTCAAGTCAAGCCCTGCTTTGGTCTGCTTGCCGCCATGACAATCATTACAACTTGCCGCAAAAATGGGCATGACATCATTTGCAAAGCTAACACCCGTGGCAGGCGCTTCTGTTGCGGATGTTGTTGTATCTGTGGCAACGTTTGCTTCTGTGGGAACTGCCGTAGGCTGAATCTCTGCCTGGGTCGGCGCAACAGGCTCAGGTTGAGTCTGAGTCGGTTGTACCCCACAAGCAGTGAGGACGAGGGTTAACAAAGTCAGGCTGACAATTAAGTTTTTTTTCATTTCACATATCCTTTTCAAATTTTATAAAGTTTTTTTCACGCTCAACTTTTGATGTGAAAGAGACGCATTTTCTTACACCTGTATTTTTTCTCAAAAATATAGAAAGTATCTGCAAGGTAAGGTATAATTATTAATAAACCACGCATAAAGCGTAAATTCATTTCAAGGCTGAGTATGTCAGGCGCATTATTACTTCCCAACGA
>JAIFKY010000240.1 GCA_020049345.1 Anaerolinea sp. | reverse complement strand
ATGGAAACATCCTTATCTTGCAAGTAATGCTCGAAGGCGGAAAAAATCGCGTCTGTGTTATTTTTCATTCTGTACTCCAATTTTTTAGGTCGGTCCACGACCAGCCTCAAACATAATGGGGCGGGTGGGGATCATTTTTTTGGGTGTGTCCAATTTTTTGTCGAGAATATTCATAAACCAGTCTGGCGTCTGGCTTATACGCCAGAGGAGTGTGTAAGGGGTGCTTGGCGTATTCGGCTGACGCCGTTACTCACAACTTTACCCATATACGGGATACGAACTCAAATTTTTCCTGATAAACACCATATATATGGGTGCCGCTCTCATAATCCAAGCGATCTTTTTGAGTTTTGCTGGCGTCCAGCGTATACGCCAGTGGCGTCAAACTGCCAGCACTTTTTTCGCCTTCAACCCTCCCCCCATATCTTTGGCTGCGGCTTGAGGGGATCGAGCGACAGTTCCAGGTCAAGGCGCGACAGCCGCTCTTCGGCTGTATCCTCCTCTTGGGGTTTTGCCTCCGCCTGCACGATGGGCTGGAACGCATATGAGGCGAGCGTGGAGAAATCTTCGTTCTCCAAATAGGTCTTGTATTCATCGATCATTATTGGTGTCATTGTGTTTTTTCCTTCGTCTGCCGATTGCTGGGCAGACTTCAATCTTCTAAAAAACTATTTTGCTAAAACTCCCTTCTCTATGCCTTATTAGTCGGGTTTTAACGGCTAGTTTTGACAAGAAAATGGCTTTTTTTAGCCTACGACATCCGTCAGACTTGCCTGAAATCGGGGGTTTTGGCAAGTTTTTTTGGGGTTTTGACAAATTCTGAATGGGTTTTGAAGGCTTTTTTTCTGCCTTCCCCATTTTTCTGCATGGCAAAATCCCAGTGGTGTCAAACTGCCAGCATTTTTTTTGCATTCAACTATCTCCCCATGCCTTTGGCGGAGGCTTAGGAGGATCGAGCGACAGCGCTAGGTCGAGGCGCGACAGCCGTTCTTCGGCTGCATCCTCCTCCTGGGGTTTTGCCTCCGCCTGAACGGCGGGCTGGAATGCATACGAGGCGAGCGTGGACTCCATCGCCTGACGGATGTCCGCCAGCAGGCTACCGTGATCAAGAGCAACGGTTGATCCGCTGTCCGCTGCGCCCAGTCCCTTTCGCAAAGTCCCTTTCACGGTCTCGCCCTTCTTCCCGTATGACGCGCGCATTTCTTCCAGCCAGACGATCAGGTCGTCGTCCTGTCCGGGATAAAAGCGGATTGTGAGTTTCAAATATTTAGACATGGCATTCATCTCGTTGCTGGCAGTTTGCTGGCATGACGGCAGACTGCTGGCACTATTCAGCCTTGAGGCTGACGGCTTTGAATCCGCCAAAGCCGGGATCCAGTCCGATCACGGTTTGCGCTGTCTTGAAAATACGGCGACCATAGCGAGCAAGTCCCAGCGCATTCGCCATGACAGGGTTGGGCAATACTTGCCCATGCGGGTAGCGGCGCAGCAGGCTGGTGCGGATCATTTCCGCGCCGCCGCCCGTGAAGATCAAGTAGCGAAACTGTTTGCCATTGCCCAACAGCGTTTCGATGAAGTCACCGATGGCAGCTGAGGCAGTATCGAGGGATTGGATCTTCAACGGCAGGAGATCCATATTTCCCTGAAAGCAGGACAGGATCGGTTTCTCTTCGCGCAAGTAACGGTCTGCTGCCTGGCGCGAGAGAGTCACATCATATTTTTCCTTGACTGCCCGCGTCAGCGCTTCTGCGGCGCGACGAATCCCTGCTGTATCCCCGCCTGTAAATTTGCCCACGATGTCGCCGCCTGAGACGGTGAATATATCGAGAGTGTTGAAGCCGATATCGCAGATGCCCACCATGACATCCAGGTCGTCCATTGCGCGCATCCACTTCGTAAGGTTGTTCATGCCCCAGGAAAAGAAAGCGCCTGCGGGCTGTGCCAGGGCTTGAATGCCTTCGATGGTGGTCTGATACTCTTTTCCGTCCACGGTGAAGCGATTTGTCCCGCTCAGCCAGCCGCGCAGGTCGCGCAGGAGTTGGGTGGCAAGCGGACGATCCATCATCACCTCGACTGGGAAGCCGATCTCGATACTGGCAGTTAGCGACCTGTCATCTTGCATCAGGTTGGCGAGGGTGGCGTATGTCAGAGCGCGGGCTTCGGGTCCATCCGCCAGACGCAGAAAGTCCATGCGCTCGGTGGGGTTGGTGTATTGCTCGACATGGTTTCCGACCAGGTATTGGGTTCCATTCCACTGGACAATGTGCGGCAGTTCGCGCGCGGTGCGGCGCAGGTTGCCAGCGGAGAGCAGTCCGAAGTCGGTTTTCCCCACCCCAACCAAGGATGGGATGATGGTGGATGTTTCGATAATTTCTGTCATGATATTTTTTCCTTTTTATTTAGATTTGCGCCGGTTCGCGGCGGTTTGTACGGTTTTTAGTTGGTTTGTACGGGTACAAGTTGGTTTGATCGGGTTTGTACGCTTTGTCCGTTTGCACACAGATTCCTTGCTTTTGCAGTCAGGTAGAAGGAATTGCTGTTGCTGGCATCCTTTGATAACCAGCCGCGCAGCGCCCAGGTCTCTTGAAGTTTGCGCGCCTGACGCTGTGAGATCCCGCCCCACTCTGAAATTCGGCTGAGAGACAGATTGCCTTGCGCTGTTTCAATTGCACGCGTGAACAGGTTTCGTTCGAGATCGGATAGGGCATCTTTGATGATCGTTCCCGATGAAAGCAAAAGAGCCTTGGGAACGAAGTACGACTGCATCGGACCGAAGCGGTCCACGATCGCGAAGCCAGGACGATCGGCTGGGATGCGATGGGCATTCGTGCAGCCGATGGCTTTTGCCATTTGAGCCGAGGTGGGTTTGACGCGGAAGGCGATGGACATGTTGACCTGCTCACGCACCGCACCCACCAGGTCTTTGGTGAACTCCTGCGCGCCGAAGATGAAGTGGATGCCGAACTTGCGTCCGCGCCAGCCGAGTTCCGCCAGTTTTCCTGCCAGCTCTCCCGATCCGCCGCCCATGGCTTTGAACACAGAGCTCGATTCATCCAGCATCATCAGGATGCGCACCAGGGGTTCTTTCCCTGCTTTGATTGCCAGCGCGTTGTATTCATCCATGTTCTCGGGGAAACCTGGCATGGACTTGTACAGCGCCGCGCGCCGGTCGCATTCAGCCAATGCCTTTACGATCAACTGCAAGGCGTCCTGTGGCGTGGTGGCGATCGGTGCAAATAAATTCTCGTTTCCTTCGAGCATGGCGAAGGTGGTCTGGTCAATGTCTGCCAGCAGGAGTTTGATCCCACTGCGGATCGCTTGGATTGCGATGGAACGCAACAGGCTGGATTTCCCTGAACCGGTCATGCCCACGATCAGCAGGTGTCCCAGTTTTGACCAAGTCAGGGTGATGATCTGACCATTGAAGCGCATCCCTAAGGACACCATGCCGTGCGGGACATCCGCGGGCAGTTCAATGCTGCGCGGTAGTCTGGGTAATGCGGTGAGCAGGATGACATACCGAATACCAGTGGAGTTGGAGAGATACACGGATCGTCCGCCCAATTCTGTTTTGAGTTGGTGAAGCAGGTCGTCGTCAATGTATTGACTGTGATCTCCAATGCGGGATGTGTCGAGCACTGCGATCAGGATCGTCATGCCGAGGTCTTGAAAAAGGAACAGGTTGGTGAAGAGCGGCTTCAAGTTACGGCGTTCAAAGAAGGCTGCTAATTTTTGTGCGATCTGTTCCGCTTCGAGAAAATACCTGCGGTTGATCTGAGGCTGTTCGGTCATGATCCTTCCTCCTGTGAAATGATTTCCGCATCGATCGAGTCTTGAACGATGTGGGGGATCACATCCTTGAAAAGCGGGCGGGCTGAGTTTGCATCGATGGTTTCTATTTTTGGCATGGCGCCGTCTCCTAATAATCTATCTCCTGATAAATTTTCTTCTTTGAGCTGCTTGTTATTCGCCTGTCTTTTGTTTGTGCCCGGCAGTCCGCGCGTGGCGAGGTCCAGCATTTGATCGCGTGCGGTGGTCTGAGTGTGATCACTGGCGGAGAATTGCGGCAGCAGTTTGATGTCTTCTCTTTGCAGTCCGCCGGTGGAGGTGGGGTGACGGTCTGCGTCGTATGCCACGCCGTCCACGACATTGAGCAGAAGCGGGGCATCTCCGCGCGGGTCGCGTTGGATGATCCGCACGCGTGACCAGCGTATGAGGACAACCACTAGCACTGCAAAAATGCAGATCAGCGACATCCAGGGGACAACCGCAGCGACGTTGTTCACCAATTCCTTGCGCTTGAGCGAGAGTTCCTCGGTGCGCGCGATTCCGTATTGTTCGGTGGCGAATGCCTGCACAGAGGCTGTGTCTGCGGTGGCGGTGATGTCCATGGCGCGCTGTGTCCAGGCTGCCTGTTGTGCCACAGCTGAGGCAGTGCCTGATGCGGCGCTGGTGGATTGAACGGAGTCCGCTGTGACGGTGGCGTTCCAGGCTCGCTCTGTGGCTTGGGATTGGATCTGCATTGCTTGTTGTGTGCCAGTTTGATTCCGTGCTTCGACCGTGGCTGTGAGTTGATTCGAAAAATAATCGGCAGTGGCAATCGCTGCGGCAGCCGTTCCTTGGCTTGAGTTCGCGTCCACAAAGACTTGTATTGGGTCAGGCGTGTGGGTTGCCTGTGCTGAAGCGGCGCAGGAACTGATAAACCACATGGAGCATATATAAATAATTGAGCGTGCTATGAATATTTTTTTCATAAAGGTTTTTTTCGTAATCGTTCTAATAAACACCAATCTTTTTGTGGACGGCTTTTACGTTCTGTCGTGAGAAAAAACATATGATGCTAAAATTGTGGACTATACTGTGAGAGATTTAGGTGATAAGTCCACTGATTCCAATAACGCGCTTTCTTTTTGCATTTCACTTAATATCACCTCTGCGAAATAATTCAGTGCAGCCCAATACGCTTCCTCCTTGTCTTTTGGAAGCGGCGTGAACTCCACAGCTATTTCGCTTGTAAACATTCGATCTGTTCTCTATGAACTATTACAGATTTGAAATAGGTAATGTGCCCGGGATCTTTTCGAACTCGCTGTTTACCAACTTACGCACCATCGCACCCTGACCGCGCTGACCAAAACCGTATGCGTCACACAACGCCATCAAGCGCGCATGGGTCTGTTGATCAACAGGAATCATCTTGTAGCGCGGTGCTGGTACTAAGTTGGTTTCAATGGTAGAAACCTTTTCTACCATTTGCCCTAAGTTTTTTTCTTTTCTTCTTATTTCATTCGACATAGTCGCCTCTCTTTTTTTGCTGACTTTTTGCGTCTTTTTTACTACCTAAGAGGTAATTATAAGTACTTAAAATTATTTTGTCAAATAGGGTGTAAAATACTACCCTATAGGCAGTACCTTTATGGCAACATATGATTACCTATGGAAAAGTTTGGCTCATGGCTTTTGAAAGAACTTGATGAACGCGATATGTCGCAGTCTGATTTGGCGCGTGCGTGTAAAATTACAACTGCTCAAATGTCCCGTA
>JAIFKY010000201.1 GCA_020049345.1 Anaerolinea sp. | reverse complement strand
CGCAGCCTCCATCGTCGTGGATCAAATTCTGGCAGATGCCGTTTCTGATGTGCTTGAATGTAAAGAGACTCACAAATAATTACATAGGCAAAGCCAGTTTATAAACTGTAAATAAAAAAAAGCGGGACAAGCCCTAAAAGGCTTGTCCCGCTTTTTTTAACTGTTCTTCTCTTTCAATATTTGCGCCAGCGCATTCTTGAATGCTTCATACGGTTGCGCGCCGACAATTGCATAGCGGTCGTTGATCACATAAGTTGGCACACCGGTCACGCCAATTTCTTGAGCCTGCCGAACTTGCGCCGCAACTTCGGCGGTGTACTTTCCAGCATCTACAACAGACTGCATGTCAGCGGCATCCAAACCAACTTCTTCGGCGGCAGAGCGCAAAATAGTCCACTGGCTGATGTCCAATCCCTCGCCGTAAACTTTGCGAAAGACGACATGATGAAATTCAAGTCCCCTGCCATGTTCGCGGGCATATTCGGTGGCTTCATGCGCGATGCGCGTATTGTAAATACGGTCGGGAGATTTGAACTCCATGCCATGCAATTTTGCCATGTTTTGCAGGCGCTCATCGGCTCCGCTGGCACGAGCCTTGATAATGTACTCGGGCAGATCCATGCCATCGGGCGGAGTGTCGGGGCGCAAATAATACGGACGCCATTCCACATCCACTTGATATTCAGATTTCAGTTGATCGACCACACCCTGGCCGACATAGCACCACGGTCATATATAATCAGAAAAGATGGTTAGTTTGAAGTCCATTGTAAGTTCCTTTTTTAGCAGTAAAAGTGAGTTGTGAATACTGGTCAGACAGGTGATGGATGCGGATTCTTACGCCAAGACCGCCCTATGATAAGCCGCTTCATCAGTGTATGATTGAACGTATCGTGGTTGAATATCTGACAAAATTTGCAATCGGATCTGGAGGCTCGTAAACAATGGCGCTCAAACCCTGGAAAATTTTAGAATCAAATTATCTACGCCCCAGGTTTCGTTTTGATCAAGTGGAACTGCCAAACGGCAAAGTCTTTGAAGCAACCGCGCTGGAGTTTCGCTCGTGGGCGGTGGTTCTGGCGCTTACAAAAAATAAAGAAGTTGTTTTGGTCAGGCAATATCGTCATGGCACACAGGATTTCGTTTGGGAATTTCCAGGCGGCGTGGTGGATGATGGCGAAAATCCGCTGGATGGCGGGCGGCGCGAACTATCTGAAGAAACGGGCTACACAGCCCCGAACTTGATCGAAGTTGGAAAGTTTTATCCAAACCCTGCTCTGCAAACAAACACAATGTATGGGTATCTGGCGTATGATGCCGAAAAAACGGACATTCAAAAATTTGATGAAGCCGAGGACATTGAAGTGCATCTGGTCTCATTGGATGAATTAATTGCCATGACAAAGCGCGGAGAATTTCTCAACGGCTTGCAAGTTGCTGTATTATTTCACGCTCTCGCTTACATGAATCGTATTCAATAAATGAAATCAAGATTTTTTATTGGCGTAAAATATTTTTTTCAGTTGGGCGCCCGTCCGCTGGCGTTGTATGCGTTGTACAAATTTGGCTTGCTCACCGGCCACTACAAACGAGTTAACACCGCGTTGAACGTTGAACGTTTAACGTTTAACGCGCTCTTCCCCCTCCCCAGCCGCGAACAACTCAACCAAACCCTCGGCGAAGAAGGCCGGGCAACCCTGCTCAAAGAAGCGGATGAAATCGTCAACGGCAGCGTCCGCATTTTCGGCGAACTCGTCCCGCTTCAATTTAATTTTGAAAAACCATTATCGCATTGGACAGATTACGAAACTCACAAATCCCCAATTACCAATTACCAATTACCAATCACCGACATAAAATATATCTGGGAACCCGCCCGCTTCGGCTGGGCATTCACCCTCGGACGCGCCTATCACCTTACGCAAGACAATCAATACGCCGAAGCCTTCTGGAAATATTTTGAGTCCTTCACGCAAAACAATCCTGCAAACCTTGGACCACATTGGATGAACGGACAGGAAGTCGCCATCCGATTAATGTCCCTCGTCTGGTGCGCCCATGTTTTTACTGACCAATTACCAAGCACCAATTACGAACTACTAATCACCTCCATCTCCCAGCACGCCTCCCGCATCCCGCCCACCCTGATCTACGCCCGCTCGCAAAACAACAATCACCTCGTCACCGAAGCCGCCGCGCTTTACACGGCAGGCTTATTTTTCAAAAATTCCAACTGGCGCAAACTGGGCTGGAAGTGGCTCAACTGGGCATTTCAAAATCAAATCGGCGGCTACGGCGAATACATTCAACACAGCACAAACTATCACCGCGTTATGCTGCAAACCGCCCTGTGGATTAATCTCATCAAACAAGATGTCTTCCCCGTCAAAACTTTGCCAGCGATTGGACGATCAGCCCATTGGCTTTTCTCACTCCTTGACAACGCAACAGGACTCACCCCCAACCTGGGAGCCAACGACGGGGCTTTGATCTTCCCTTTGAGTTCTGCCGCCTTTGAAGATTATCGTCCCACCGTGCAAGCCTCCGCCCGTGCATTCCTGCGGACGGGTCTGCCCGCTGGCGCTTGGGATGAAATGTCGCTTTGGTTCGGTCTCAAACCTGCCGAGCGCATTGCCGACTCCAGCGCCTATCTCACAGACAACCTGCGCGGAAAAAACTCCTGGGCATATTTTCGCACCTCACATTTCAAGAGCCGCCTCTCACATATTGATCAATTAAGTTTGGATTTATGGTGGCGCGGACTGAACATCGCCCAGGATGCCGGCACATATTTATATAACGCCGCCCCACCCTGGGATAATCCGCTGGTGACGACACGCGTCCACAACACCGTCACCGTAGATGGGCGCGACCAAATGACACGCGCAGGGCGCTTCCTCGTCCTCGACTGGGCGAATGCCTATTCAAAAAATATGCTTGAAACTGACGAAAATATTTTGGGGCGTATCCGCGCCTACCATCGCGGCTATGGCAATGTCAAACACGAGCGCACAGTCACCGTCTATCAAGACGAACGCTGGTTGATCGAAGACAAATTGACTTCCTCGCACCGCACCCCACACACCTACCGCCTGCACTGGCTGCTCCCCGACTATGAATGGGAGATGGCAAACCGGGAATCGGGAATCGTCCTTCGCCTAAAATCCCCATACGGCTGGATCACTCTTTCCGTCCTTTCATCCTTCATCCTTCATCATTCATCATTTTCCATTGTCCGCGCCGGCAAATTAATCCACGGTCAACGCGATGTCCAACCCTACGAAGGCTGGGTCTCGCACTGCTACGGACAAAAATCCCCCGCGCTCTCCCTCGCCCTCGAAATCACATCCGAGTTCCACACCTCACTCACCACCGAATTTACCTTTCCCCAATAACTATTCGTCATTCTCCATTCCCTAATTCAAATAACGGGCGTAAAATAACCAAGCCTCAAAGGCAAGGAAACAATGTACAACACAGACGAAAGTGACCTAAGTTCCTCAGATAAAAACCCGCCCAGTATAAGTTGCTGGGCGCACGTCCTATTTAATTTAAGTATCACCATCACGTAGGTGCGCGCGCGCCTCTGCGTGATGTCATATCACGCAAGGAGGCAGCCATGCTGAGCATTTACAAGACCACTGAGCAAGGGCTCGAAAAAATCGAAATGATCGCGAACGGCACATGGGTTAATGTTGTGGACCCTACGCCTGAAGAGATCGAAAAACTGATCAACTGGGGGATGGATGTAGACTATATCAACTATTCCCTCGACCAGGATGAAATAGCGCGTATGGAACGGGATGAAGACTACACCTTCATTCTGCTTCGCATTCCCATTTATCAACCCGAAAGCGATATCCCCTATAATACAGTCCCGCTTGGCATTATGATCCTGGGCAACAAGATCATCACAGTCTCTCGTTATGACAGTGACATCTTCAAAGTGCTTACAAATGGAAAATATCGTTTATTGAAAACAGGCAAGCGCTATCGTCTTGCGCTGTATATCTTCCTCGAAACTTCGTCGCGCTATTTGAATTTATTACGCGAGATCAATCGCGCAACGGAAATCGTCGAAGATAAACTGCAAAAATCCACGCGCAACCGCGAACTGCTCGAACTGCTCAAATATCAAAAAAGTCTCACTTATTTTGCCACCGCACTGCGATCCAACGAAGTGATGATGGAGCGCGTGCAAAAGACACAGATGTTTAATTATTACGAAGAAGATCAAGACCTGCTCGAAGATGTACTTACCGAAAATCAGCAAGCCATTCAAATGACCAGCATCACCACTGAAATTCTTTCAGGAATGATGGACGCCTTCGCCTCGATCATCTCCAACAATATGAACTCGGTCATGAAATTATTAACGGCGCTCACTATCGTTGTCAGTATGCCAACGGTCGTTTCATCCTTCTTTGGAATGAACGTATCCATTCCGTTCGAAAACAGCCCGCTGGCGTTTGTGGGCATTCTTGGAATTACGGTCTTCCTGACAGTTGGCACCATCTATATTTTTGTCAAACGGGATTGGTTCTAAAATGAATATTGAATTACTACTTGATGCAAAAGCAAGCCTCGGTGAAGGGCCCGCCTGGGATGCGAAGACTCAAACTTTGTATTGGGTTGATATTCTTGAAAAAAGAGTATACGCGGGAACGAAAATCCTCGCCCAACTGGATGATTACATCGGATGCCTTGCCCCGCGCAAAAACGGGAATCTCGTTTTAGGTACACGATCTGGCTTCGCTGACCTAAATGTTGATACCGGCCAATTAACGGTTCTTGCATCTTTGGATTCTGAACTGCCCACCAACCGCATCAACGACGGCAAGTGTGATCCCGCTGGGCGTTTCCTCGCCGGCACGATGGATATGAACGAAACAGATCCAAACGGTGCATTGTATTCATTTGACGGAAAACAAATCACTCGCCTGCTTGATGGAATTACCATATCCAATGGTCTCGCGTGGAGTCCCGATCACAAGACCTTTTATTACATAGACACCCCCACGCGCGAAGTGAAAGCCTTTGACTATGATCTCTCAACTGGGCAAATTGCAAATCCGCGTGTGGCGATTCATGTCCCCGACTCTCTTGGATGGCCCGACGGCATGACCTCTGACGCTGACGGCAATTTGTGGATCGCGCTCTGGGGCGGCGCGCAGGTCACAAAGTGGAATCCCAACGCGGGAAAACTGCTGGAGCAAATCGCCGTACCAGCCCTGCACACGTCGGCTTGCGTATTTGGAGGCAAAGATATGAACGAGTTACACATCACATCTGCGCGAAAAGGCATGAGCGAAGCGGATCTAAAAAAATTCCCGCTCTCTGGCGGGTTGTTCAAAGTGGTTACAGATGTAACAGGAATGCCAACGTTTAAGTTTGGATAATAGCATCACAGCACAAAAGGTTTCGTAATGCGGGTTTCAGCCGAATGACTGAAACCCGCGTTGTATTTAACGTGAATAATGGTTAGCGTTGGTCGGTGCGGGCTAAAGCCCTGCCTCAGTTCATGGAAGCCCCTGCGGGGCTAGTGCCAGCAGTCCGA
>JAIFKY010000108.1 GCA_020049345.1 Anaerolinea sp. | reverse complement strand
CCTGGAAATCTCAAGTCCACAAAATCGGTATTCGTTTGTCCTTCGCGCGCTTCGGTTTGCCCGTAGTAGACCCGCACAGCGCCGCTTTCAAATATAGTTCCAGCCGGCGTGACAGGAATATCGCTCACTGCCAGATCAGCGATGGCGACCTCGCTGCCCTTCGTCTGGATCACCGCTCCGGTGTCGTCGATGCTGATCAACACAAACGCCGCCATGTCCACCGTAGTTGGAATATGTGCGCTCACGTCAATATCTTGTCGCGGAATTGAGAATCTTGTCGTTCCATTATTCACATAGCCTCGGTATAAATCCACCAGCATCCCGCCAGTGTGCGAGCCGATTCGCAATGGCATGAACGCGCGAAGATCAACGCCTAGCGGGTCATCCCCGCCCCATGCGTAGCGGCTGGCTGGCGCGTATCCGCCGGCTTGCATAAGCGCCGCATTCATCGAGCCGATAGCTCGATCAGAAAGGACTTGATAAACGCCGCCAGACTTTCCGCCCTCCGTGGATACTCCAACCCAGACATCTTTATTGTAAGCAGGCGGGACGCGATTACAAAACGCCTTGTACGGCGCGCCGTTGATCGTGACCCAAACATACCCATCCTTGCCGGTTACTTTCAGGTTGCCTTGACCATCGCCCATTGTCGCCGCCGGAACGTCCTACGCTGTTTTTTCAGATCGGTCGCTATGCTCATGCTTCACCTATCGGGCAGATATTACTAATGGTTGCGCTGCTAAGCAGGATGCGACGCCCATCAACGCGGGCGTTGCGCATTGCATAGCCAAGAGAACCTACATTATCCCAAGGGCTAAGCGTATCTCCCACATTTATTGTAATGTCAGCACCAGAATATAGAAAATAGGTGCGACCATAATTCACATTTACTTGTTCAGAGTATAGACAAATAGATGGCGTGCGTAGAACCATTTTATTTGTGCCTCCATTTCCATCTCTGCCAATCCTTCCATCAAACCCATTCAACGAAAACAATCCATTTCGCCAAGCGTATGTATTCCAAGGATAGTAATTCGCCCAGTTCCAATAACTGCTGCTCCCCTCAACGGAATAGTAATTACCTGCAACCATTCCGCTGGTTATACTTTTTGTGTTATTTCCATACGCATTCACAACCCCGCTCGCAATTACATCATTCCAGTTCAAATCCATCCACCTCTATCGGCTCGAATGAATCAAATTCAAAATTGACGTCGGCGGTGATGACCCGCTCGCCGTCTTTTATCCCATATAGGGTTAGGTGTGAGCCGGCATCGGCATAGCCCGCTCCGATGATAGAGACTTTGCTCGGTGATGCGAAGTTGTATCCCTTGGGGCGCACCTTACACGGGAAATATACGCGCGCCACTCTGTCTTCATCTTCGCCGCGTAACTCAGCCTTGTCCCACGCAACGGTATAGCTGTTGATCTGAGACCCGCAGGGGGCAGACGGAATAGGGGGCGGGACGTAGGGTGGAAACCACGTATTCGGCGCTGGAAAATTTGGTATTTTTATTTTGGAATTTATTTTGTCGATTGAATAGTTGTCAATCAGGTCTTCAGACGTGGGAACCGGAGGAATATAGGTTATGCCGTCAGTTACGACTTGGACAGAGTTCACTAGAAACTCGAACGATATGGTAGTTGCCAACAATCCAGTTTCAGGAGTGTATTCATATTCCACAGAGCGCGGAATTATCTTGACGTTGGTCAGTTCAACCCCAAGAGGGTTATCCGCTGCGCTGATGGAGATCGCAGCAAACTGCCTCGGCGCGATGTCGAAGAACATATTTTGCGCGGCGAGTTCAAGGTCTATGGTTTCATATTTGTTATTCGCCAGCGCATATAAAACCCCTGCAATTCTGTTGCAATCGTCCTGATCCGCAAATACATAGTTTTCCTCGTTGGCTATAGAGCCGAGCGTTGATCCAATGGAGCCTGGAGCCTTCGAGAATAGCGGATAGGCGTTTGAGCCATCCCATGCGGTTATCCCAGACAAATTGAGGAGCGACGTTTCATCCTGCATCATCCCGATCTCAAACCCATTCACGACATTAACCTGCTGAATATCCATTACGACTGGAATGGCTGCCTGGTCGGCGCTTGGAATAATAGTCTGATCAACCTCTACGAATAACTGCCCCAAGGAATTTACAATCGGCTTGGCAAAGATCGTGCCAAGCGCTATATCGCCAATCTGCGCCCACAAGTTGTCGCTTGGACTCGATAGTTCTTTTATTCGTTTTGTGTCTCTGGTATAAAAACAATCCATGATGGATGTGGCATTGGTCGTCCAGAATAATAGATGATGCAATGCCTTGTCTACGGTAAGTTCCCGCACTTGCACCCAGTTGATCGGGGCGTCGGATACATCCTCAACGCCGAATGGGAATGACCTGACCTTGGATAACCAAAATGATGCGTCTTTTACCTCAAACTCCACATAGCCCTCTACGGAATTAAGGTTGATTGTTTTTCCGTCAATCCATCCAGTGTTGATTATGTTTTCATAACCAGGCAGTTTCCCGAGCGAGCCGACAACGAAATTATGCACCTCTTTGCTTTTATAAAGCGTGACCATTGAGCGGTCATGCACGTCGCTCAAGTCGGCGGAATAGACTCTAACCTTATACGACCATCCGCCTTTGTCAGTGTCACCAGATGGATTTTCAGTGATTATAAAATTTTCTGAAACAGGAGCAACGATCACCCATCTGTAAGATTTTGTCACGCGCCCAATATTGTCAGTGACTTCGCACCAATATAAATATTCGCCTGCCGCGTCGAAGTGAAACATCGGCGAGGTCGTGTCAGCGCCCTCGATGGATACCGCATTGGGGCACTCGTAATGATACGAGACAATCGCCGCGCCGTCATAGCATTCAGACCGATCAGGCGATACGGGGCTAAATGACGCGCTCCAGGTGGTTGTCTCGCCGACAATGGTTTCCACTAAATCTACGATTGCAACAATGGGTCCAAGTCTTGCGGTGCATCCGCCGTGAGAGTAATTACCAAACTCAACGTCATAATCCATTTTGATAATGCCGCCATCAACAGTTAAATCTTTCTGCCAGATTGGCATGGCTTTGACGATGGTCAGGAAGTCATTATTTTGAAATTGGATGTGACTGGTTTCATTGATCGATATTATTCCAGTGGTTGCCGACGGCAGGTCTTTCCTCAGCCGGCACATGCCCTTATCATGTTTGCCGTATGCCGTTGCGCTCACCAATACCAACATATTCGCCACGGCATCTGTATAAATGCCCGCGCCGCCGTCATAGATTAGCTCCGCAACACGATCCCGGCTTGTAAAATCCTGGTTGATTCTCATGGTGTAGACGGTCGCTGGACGCTGGATGTATAGCCCCAGTTCACACCAGTGACCCTGTGTGTTGAGGGTGGCAAGCTCGCCGCTGCTTATGGCTTTTACCGGTACGTTGGCTGTCATAATGCGACTACCTCGACCAGATGGGTGAAGGTGATGTCAATGCCGAGCGTATATCTGATTTGCTTATCTTCCTGTCCTGCCATCCAATTCATGGTGGACAGGAAGTTCTTGAAGACAGGGTCTCCATTGGAGTCGTCCTCATTGGTTGGCGTGGAGATATAGACCTGCGCCGATACGCCAGGGCAGAACGTCCGCAGGGTGGCGCGCTGCGCGTTGTGGGCAATGTTCAAGTGCCAGGTCGCAGACGCAAAGCCGCGCCCATAATTTGAGCCACTATGCAATTCCACGACTTCAGCGTATGGCTGAAACGTCCAGTCTGGTTCGATGGACAGTAAATCTTCGAGGGTTTCCCAATCAGCGGGATCGGGTCCAGTGGCAAGGTTGGCAATTTTGAATGGCATGTTTATTTCCTTTGTACTTCGCTCATCACCGCGATGGCTTCCTGTCGGCTCATTTGGCGAATCCGTCTCATGTCGGCAACTGTCACGCCAGAGTAGGATGCCTGATCTGTATACTGCATCCCTGTGCCGCCTTGACCTGCCAGACCTGAGAGCAGCGCCTGCTGGTTGAGTTGTCCGCCGACCATTTGCTCGGCGGCTTTGGTGGCGGCTCCGCTCAATACAAATTCGCGCTGACCGTCCTGCGCCATTGCATAGGTTCCAGTATAGGCATAGCCCGAATAATCATGGGGAGGGTCGTCATCCGAAGATTTAGTAAGTATCGCAACCCCCGTTCCTTTTTTACCTCCGGTGCTTTGACTTTGCGCCGTCTGACTTTGCGCCGCCTGCATTGACTTCATGTGCGCAGTGGTGTCGGCGAGTATCTGGTTGTTGTACTGTCGGCGCATCAGCATTTCAGCGTTCATCGCTCCTTTTAGTTCGGTTATTTCGTTATACACCGCAGTGATTCTTTCACTGCGCTCCCTGTCATACGCCTTTTTCAGGTCTGTCAATGCCTCAACACGCTTGCGCTCAATTTCAGCCTTTTGTTCTGCGGCGTCTTTGTTTGCCTTTGCCTTTTCTTCCGCCGCCTTTTGCTGCGCTTCGGCTTTCTCAGTTGCCGCTTTTTCCTGCGCTTCGGCTTTATCGGAAATGGCTTTGGCGTTGGCTTCTTCCTTTTGTTTTTGATATTCTGCAAAGCGTTGGGCGCGTTGTTCTTCATAATTGCGGGCGGCTTCTGCAAGTTGAGCCTTTGTATTTGCGCGAGCCTGAACTGTGGATTCTTCCGCGTTCCGTTTGATTTCAGCCTGCTTTTCAGCATAGGCGTTATTTTCTTGAACCAATCCAAGCGCGTCGCGGTCTGCGATCAGCGACTTGGTATTTTTGGCATGGTCCCGTTCTGCATCTGCCAAATCTTTTTGCTTTTTCTGATTGATCTTCTTGATCTCATCTGCCCCAGAAGATACGATGTCAGCGCGTTGCTGTTGGTACTCGCGCTCTGCCTGTATGTTTTCATTGGCAAAGTTTTCGCCCAGTTCTGCCAGTGAGGTTTTGAGCGTTTCGCTGATGTCGGCAAGCGTGGTTTTTAGGTTGGCGTCAATCTTGCGAATGTTGGAAGCCAGCGCGCTGGAAATATCGGATAACTTATCTGCCAGCTTGCGGTTTGCGTCTTCCATCGCGCGAGCTTCATCGCTAAAAATGGCTTCGCGGTCGGCGGCGAATTTGCGCTCTGCCTTTGCGTTCTCCTGCGTCAGATTAGCCATCAGCTTTGTTGCTGCGGCTTCGTCTTCGGCGTTGGCTTTCTTCTGCGCGGCGGCAATGGCTTCCGCTTCTGCGGCGTCTTCGGTTGCGGTGCCAAGACCAGACAATTCGTTGCTAAGATTTCTGGTTTTTGCAGACGCTTCATCAAACCCTAATCCATCCAGCGCAAACGACAAAAGACTGATTGGGCGTATAAGCGAACCGATTTGTTTGGCAGTTGTGGCAATATCTCCCCAGGACGATTCTCCCTGCCCCATTGAGCGTTGAAACGCATTGCCGACTTCTTTGGCAAACATTGCCCCAACAATTGGCGCGGCGATTAAGAGCGCAGCGCTGCCAGCGGTTGCGGCTCCACTAGCCACTGCGCCTCCACTAGCCAACGCCCCGCCTTCGGCAAATAACCCAGCTTCGCCTGCTTTGGCTGCCATGTTCATTGCGCCGCCGCCCAGCTTCATCGCGCCGCCTGCCAGTTGCAAACCTCCGCCCGCGACTGCCATAAATGAGCCTAACCCAACCAGCGCGTCAATCATTTCTGGATTTTTTTCAACAAAGTCGGCGGTCTTCTCTGCGAGGTCGGCAAGTTTTTCAATCAGCGGTAAAAGCCTATCCGCCGCTACTCCGCCAATCCGCGAGAAGGAACTTTCAATATCATCTTGCGCTGCCAGCCAGCGCTGCGCGGTGAGGTCAAGCGGATTGTCCGCGTTGAATTTCTGAATACTGCTGTAAACGCCTGCAAGAATGCCAACCCCCATAATGCTCATGCCGCGCCCGATGTTGGCTATTTTGTCGCCGACCTGCTCTAAATCTCCCCCGATTTTTTTCAGATTGTCCCATTGGGCTTGTTTCATCTCGCGGTTAAGTTTCGCCGCCATTACCGTCGTGTCGCTGATTTGCGCTTCGACATCTTCCAACTGGGCTTTGAGCAATCCTACGTCTTCATCATGGTCAAGCGCGGTTTGAATAGATGTCCGTAGCTTGTCGGCAGCTTTCTGTAAAAGATTGAAATTGTGTTCCAATTTAGCCAGGGTAACTTTGGCGTTTTCTTCTTCCTGCATCCCCAACTTAATCATGATTGATAGCGTAGTGTCGTCCATTATTGCAACCTCAGCGTTTGTTTTTCGTTATAATCATCACCATGAAAACAAGAGATAAAATCCTGCTCATTGGTATCCTTGCGTTTGCCTGCTCATTTGCCGCCGATTTGCTTTTGGTGGTCGGCTTCGTTCAACTTCCCGCCGAATGGATTGTTGCGTTGTGCCTGTCATCCATTGCGGGTCCGCTCATCTTTGGCGGCGCGGTCGTTTACTACGCAACAAGCAAGGCGATGTCGTAATTTACTTGGGCGCGTTTCACGCAACACGCTACACGTTGCAAACTTTCAACTGAAACAAACACACCAAATTTACATTTTCTTCTTCGCCTCTTGCTTCGCCATCTTCGCCACCATGTTATCCAGCGCAAAGAACACACTCAGCATATTATCGGGGAGTTGCTGCGCTTCCACAAAAGAGACGGGCGCAATCCAAGCCCCGTTGCCGTCCACACGACCCAGATTGCGCCACAGTAACCAAT
>JAIFKY010000160.1 GCA_020049345.1 Anaerolinea sp. | reverse complement strand
TATTTTTCAAAGAATATCTATGGATGAAATAATCAACGGGTCAACACTCACTCAATCAACTTCGTCCTCTCCTTGGTCGCGATCAGAAGCCACTCCTCGGTCTTGCCCTCCAACAACGCCTTGAGCGTCTTCCCGTAATACGAACACTTCACCCTTCTATCCTTTGTCATATGGGTATACCCCATCCCCACAATCGCGTGCCAGAAAACCGCCAAGACTGGGGGAAAAGTTTCCACCTCCCAGCGCTCCTCCCAATTGCCAGATTCATAAGCAGCCTCATACCTCTTCACCTTCTCGATTGCGCGGGTCTGCTTGTCCTCATTGTGATACTCGATCACAAAGGAATACTCCCAGCCATCCTTGCGGTAGCGGATTAACGCATCCGGCTCAAGAATTGTATTTCCCGCCTTATCCGCCAGAGTAATCTCATACTTGCCCAACCAATCCACCGTATACCCCGAAGCGCCGAGCCTGGCAGCCAGGCGCAAGACCACCTCATTTGTCATCAAATCGTGCATGACCCGCATGGTTGAATACCCCTGATACCCGCTGGGCGGAAGCACCTCATGCCGCTGGGTGGAAATCTCCACCCCAATCGGACCGAGGACATACAACGCGGGGTCCCCATCCTGCAAACCCAACTTCTCATAATAATCCTTCACCTCCTGCGGCGAAACCTGCAAGCGCTCGAACAACCCGAAGCGCGACCAGTGCCGCAGCATCCGCTCCTGGATTCCAAGACGGGTTGCGCTCAACACACCGCCCGCTGACAACAAATCCACCGCATACCAAATGCGCGACGGCAACCCGCCCGCCAGCAAACGCCGCGCCTCGGCTTTGATCTGCGACGTGGTCAGCACACTGTCATACTTCAAGGGAGAACGCTTGGCATGACTGGCAGGTCTGCCATGCTTGCTGGCAGCGAATTCAGGCTTGGGATAGAGAGTGAGCATAAACAAATTCCTTTCGATGGCGGGGGATGATATTGAAGTCATACCTATCCAAAGGATAGGTAGTCCGGCTGTTGATTTGCGCCATCACCCAAAACAACAACACGGCAACGGGACGGACACAATACGGAAACGGTGTTGGCACCCTGTTTTGCGAGCCTGTTTTTCTTGAGGCGAAACGGAGCCATCTCGGAAACAGAAACGACATGGAATGGAAACGGAATGGCGGAAGGATCATGTCAGCGTATCCACAGCCAGTTCCAGGTCTTTTTCGCTCGGCGTGACATAGATTTGAGTCGTGTTCAAATTCTCATGCCCAAGCAGCGCAGCCACCTTCTCCAAGCCCACCCCGGCATTGACCAGATTCTTCGCGAACGAATGTCTCAAAACATGCGGAGAAAGGTCTTCGAGATTCGCCTCCTGTGCATAGCGCAGGATTAGACGCTGCACCGTGCGCCCGCTCAAACTGGAACCGGTCTCACCTTCCACCACCGTCCAGACAAACTTGCTCTCGGGACGCACCTCGAACCAATCCTTCAACGCCTGGCGTGCCTCGTTGTTAAGCGGGATACTGCGCTGCTTGCTGCCCTTGCCATTGCGCACCAAAACATTTCCCTTGCGCTCGCTGAGTTGTACATCCTCAACCTGCAACGAGACCGCCTCGTTCAAGCGCAAACCGGTGTTGAGCATGAACAACACCAGCGAAGCATCGCGGCGGCGCGTGACCCAACGCTTTGGAAAGCGCATCCTGGCAAGCTGCAAATCGCGCTCAATGGCACGGTTCAAGGCGAACTGCTCACGTTTGTCGAGCCACTTCGGCGCACTCTCCACCTTGCGGATCAACTTGATCTTCTGCGTGGGGTCGCTGGATAGCTTTCCGGAATTGACCGCCCACTGCATCAGAGCGGAAAGCGCCGCCAGTTTGCGGTTGATTGTGCTGGCGGCACGGTTCTCCACCGCCAACAGATGCTGACGATACTCCTTGATATCGGTCGGAGTGACGCGCTCCAACGTCATGCTCTCGCCGTTGGTTTTCTCGAACCAGAGAGAAAATAAATTCAGGTCCGAAAGATAGCCTCGAACGGTGAGGTCCGAAAAGTCATTGTCTTGCAGGTGGTTCTTGAAATTTGTCAGATGGGTATTCAGGTTCATGGGTTGTCTCCAGGGTGTTGATTTGGGCGCTTAATGGTTCTCTCTGTGAATTTAATAAGCCTGCTTTTTGACCACAAAGACTCGAAGTCTCAAAGGCTCGAAAGGAAAAACTTTGTGGCTTGGTGCCTTCGTGGTCAAGTCAAGTTGCCTTCGGCACAGCATGATTAGATTCGGTGAAACCAAACAGGCGCCGATACAATTCCTGCTTGAACGGCTTTTGCAGCCTGGAAAAATTCGCCTGATAAATGCTGTCTTCCAGACTCTCGCCCGGCTCCGCACCGGCAAAATCGGCGTCAAACAAGGCTCTCAGCCGGAACGGCGTCAACTGCGCCAGCTTGTCGAATCCGCCATGCGCGCCAGCATGGGCGTTCTCGTTGAGCCTCTTGACCGCCAATCCAAGGGGGTCTTTCACGCCCACCCCCTCGGGCGAATAGGCATACAAAATCCAGGACACAAATCCGGCGGACAAAGTCGCAAGGTCCCTGCCCCATTTGCCTTTGTTGGTTCTGAGCAGGTTTTTCTTGCTCCCGGGATTGACATGGTTGTTGGACATCAAAAAGTCAAAATCCCAAAAAGACCTGCTCCCCGCCCCGCCGAAGGCGACAGGCGGGTCGTTTTTTTGAGCCGCCTGCACGGGAGGGCTTTCTTGAGGTTTATTGGGGTTTAATAGAGGCTTTATGAGGTTATTTAACAGGTGCTCATTTTGTCCGGTATCGGTGCTCATTTTGTCCAGCCCCGATACTCGTTTTGTCCCGGGTCGGTGCTCACTTTGTCCGGCATCGGTGCTCATTTTGTCCGCAAAATCCTCCTCAAGCGGCTCATCCTGACGCACCAGGAAAATTGTCGTATGCCGGTTCCAACTCTCGGGTAGTTCCACCGTACTCATATCGCCCATCTGGACAAAAGTGGCGAAAGCAGGATCCATCAGCCAGCGCTTCACCGTCTTGCGATCCACCCCGACCCAACTGCCAAGCTCATCCAACCCGCGAGGCAGAATGGCGAACTCCTTCTGGGTTCTGGTTTCGTGGTCATACCAACTGCGGTCACGCAGCGCAATGATTGACCAGAGCTGCGGATGTGTCAGATTGAACTTGTGCGCGGCATTCTTCAGGAAATAATGCGTGATGAGCACCTTTCCGAAACCGCGCAGGATGCGGTCAAAAACCTTCTCGGCAGCCGCGTGCAAAT
The DNA here is from genome assembly GCA_020049345.1 of Anaerolinea sp. Taxonomy (GTDB): domain Bacteria; phylum Chloroflexota; class Anaerolineae; order Anaerolineales; family Villigracilaceae; genus Villigracilis. The sequence goes on along the minus strand of JAIFKY010000160.1, from coordinate 2,293 downwards.
CGGCGGGAATATCACCCTTGATATCCAGCACGCGCCGCACAATCTCATGCATGGATTTGGGCCACACGCCCCCAACCTGGACCGTGGGCTGATTCAGATATTCCCCGGGCTCAGCCTCCGCCAGACGATTGAGCGTCGCCAGCGCAACATCATGGGCTTCCTTTTTGGTCGCAGCGATGCAGACATCCGCCAGCAAAATGGACTCGAGCACGGCGCAATCGCGGCGCGTGAGGCGCGGCGCCATCTGCACGCGATAGCGCTTCGCGTTGTCAAAGCGGCGGTCATCCATGGCTGCGCCGGGCACAGGCACAACTTCCACCAGCCCGCCCGCCAGAGAATCCACGCCCGAAGTTTCGCGGAAGTACGAAGCGCGGCTCATCGAAGCAAAGCGCAGCACCTCCCAATATGGAACATTCTTGACCGTACCGCTGCCGTTTTTCCAGCGCTGATAGACCGCCTGCCGAAACCCGACCCACAGCGACATCTCCTTTGGCGTCAGGTCGCCGTGCTCCATCAGGCGCAGGGCATAACCATCCAGCAGCACAACCCGCTCGGGGCGAACCTCCTCCTGATAGCGGGTGGCGTTCACTGGCTCGGCAGTGAAGATGTGCTTCACCCTGTCCGAGATGTCCGCCAGTTCTTCTTCCTCGAGCGCCTCATCGGGAGCATTCATGCCCGCCGCCACAAACTCCACGCGGGTCTCTGCCTCAAGCAGATTGAGCAGTTTGTTCTGCGCATCATCCCGCACGCGATCTTCCAGCCACTGGCGGGCATAGGTGTTGCGCGTTCCAACGGTTAGAACGCCGTCTTCAAAAGACAGCGCCTGCGTATCCTGCACCCAGGACTCAAAACCTGCGCGCGGCATTTCAGTCTTCAATTGTTCGAGAACGGTTTGCCATGCTTGTTGATAATGCATTGTGCCTCGTTACGTTTTGCATTTGTTGGCAGTCAGAAATTCACTGACGAATTCCTGGCTGCCAGAAATTAGAATTCCCAGTTGCCCAGAATCTCATCTGCGGCTTGTTGCGTGTCGTCTTCGATTTCCGTGGGGGCATTGTTTGCCATCATGCCGCCGCTGCGCAGGGCAGTCTTGAAGGCGTTCATGCGTTCGCCCTTTGGGATGGATGCCAGCCAGGCGAGGATGTCCGCATCGAACTCAGGATGCAGCCAGCCTGAAAGCACCATTCGCACCGACCGCACCGCGCTCGGTGTTCGCCCGCGTTTGCCGCTCATCGCTTCATCAACAGCAGCTTGTACAATCCGCGCGCAATGGACTGCACGGGATTGTCCGGCAGCGCCGCCTTGCCGTTGAACTGGCGTGTGAGATGTTCCTTGAGCAACAAAGCCCCGCCGCCCACCACAATCACGCGCGCGAAACGCTTGAAGGCTGTGCCCCATTTCTTCTCAATCTCACCGTTCACCTCGCGCGCCCAGACCGGCAGCGCATTGCTGATGTCCAGCCGTCCGGCGCGCAGGGACGAATCGAGTTCCCCCAACGAATACATGTTTCCGGTGTTGACCAATTCCAGCAGGCGACGCACACCAACGGTCTGTCCCGCGGTGAAGCGCTCCACTGGCGCGCGGTCACGCACGACCAGCAGTTCAAGTGTGTTGAAGCCCACGCTCAAGATTCCAACTTCCTGCTTGAGCAATCCGGACAGATCAGGAATGAACTTCCCATCTTCATCCAGCACATAATCGAAGAGCGCCGCCACGGGCTGTGGAATCAACTTCACTTCGGCAATCTGCACCTGCTCCTCTTTGCCATCCGCCAGCCAGGTGTGTGTGCCTTTGAAACGCGAGCGCACTTGATTGGCATATTCCTTCGCCGTATCGCCCGACATCATCTGCAAGGGCAGTCCGCCCATCATCACAATCGGTTGGGTGATGGGACCGTATTGCTGTTGATACCTTGTGAGCGAGCCATACAAGAGCGCCATCATTTCAGGTGAACCGGTGAGGCGGTCGAAGTCGAGGTTCTCGACTGGACGCCCATAGTCGTGCGCGCCTTCGCCGGTGTAGAAGGAGCCGTGCTGGGTCTTGATTTCCAGCGGGCGCAGCAGTTGCCGCAGTCCGAGCACGCCGCTCAAATGCTGTGAGCCGTTCATGGCGACCTGCGACAAAAACTGCAATCCGCCGCCGGAACCGTATAGTTTGTTGGCGCCCATGCCGAGGTCTTCGCCGAGATAGAAGAATTTGTTTTCCATGATGTTTTTCCTTTTTGGTTTGTGGGTTGGTTATTCGGTTTGTGGGTCGGTTTGCGCCCCAACAGGGCGGTTTGTCGGGGTTTGTT
>JAIFKY010000159.1 GCA_020049345.1 Anaerolinea sp. | reverse complement strand
CTTGCGGCGCTGATCAAAGCCAATTACATGTGCAACGAACTCGGCATGGATACCATCGGCGCGGGCATGACGATTGCCGCCGCGATGGAAATGTACGAGAAGGGCTACATCCCCGAAGAGACGATTGGTCAGCCGCTCAAATTTGGCGACCACGACGCGATGATCGAGATGGTGCGCAAGATGGCGTACCGCGAAGGCTTCGGCGATGAGTTGGCGATGGGCAGTTTCCGTCTCGCGGAAAAATACGGTCACCCCGAAGTTGCCGTTACCACGCGCAAGCAGGAATTCCCTGGTTACGATCCGCGCGGCGCGCAGGGCATGGGCTTGCTGTATGCCACATCCAACAAGGGCGCGTCCCACATGGAAGGCGATGTGGCTTATGAAGAAGTCTTCGGCACGCCGATCAAGGAAGACCCATTCACAACTGAAGGCAAACCTGAACTCGTCAATCACTTCCAAAATTCCTTTGCGCTGATCGACAGCGCGGGCTTGTGCGTCTTCGTTGCCCTGCGTTATGTCTTCAACAAGGATCGCATGATTTGGCCTCTGCGCCTCTCAGAGATGATGCAGTACACCACAGGCGAGGGCTACACGGCCGAAGAAGTGTTAAAAGCTGGTGAGCGCGTCTACAACCTTGAACGCATGTTCCTGCTCAAGGCAGGTTCCACCGAAGATACGCTCCCGTACCGCATGTTGCACGAGCCTTTACCCGATGGACCCGCCAAAGGCATGGTCAATCAACTCGACAAGATGCTGCCCGAGTTTTACAAAATCCGCGGCTGGGATGAGAAGGGTTGGCCGACCAAAGAGAAGTTGGAAGAGTTGGGATTGCCGGCGTAAAAAAAGTTTAGACCCTAAAGGTTTCTAAAACCTTTAGGGTCTTTTTTGTTAATCGGGATATTTTCCACGCTGATGGATTTTTCAACCCAAAAGACATTTCTCCAACCTTATCATTTTTCTCCTCGACTCTTTCCACGCTTGAAGCGGGTTCTGTTTTCTCGGGCATTGTCTACGCCTCAAGGCGAGCGCAACGCATCCCCCGTGCCATTAGGTTATCCGCAGACTTTGACACAGACTTGAACGAACTGAGCGAAATTCATCCTTCTGAATTTATCCTTGGGTGAGATAATATCCCCTGCTTTGACCATTTTCCAAAATAACATTGAGGTATTCATGACAAAAACCATTGATAAAAAGTGGTGGGTGCTTATCGCGATCGGCACGGGCTCGCTCATGGCAGCACTGGATGGAAGCGTGGTGAACATGATCCTGCCCGTCCTGCGTGACGCTTTCAAGAGCGACGTGGCTGCCATCGAGTGGGTTGTGACTGTCTACCTGCTCGTGTTGAGCGGTCTACTGTTGACCTTTGGACGCTTGGGCGATCTGCGCGGGCATAAGTCCGTTTATATGTGGGGCTTCGGCATTTTCATCATCAGTTCGGTATTGTGTGGAGCCGCCTGGTCACCCACCACGTTGATTGGTTTCCGCGGGGTGCAGGCGATCGGTGGGGCGATGCTGGCATCCAATTCCCCGGCGATCATCACCGGCAACTTTCCCGCTGAACAACGCGGACGCGCCTTTGGGCTGGCTTCCACCATGACCTATCTGGGGCTGACCATCGGTCCATCGCTGGGCGGCTGGCTGACGCAGGCGTTCGGCTGGCAGACTGTGTTCTACATCAATGTGCCTGTGGGAACATTGGCGCTGGTCTTGAGTTATATTTTTATCCCGCAGGATTCCCCCGTTGAAGGCGGACAACGTTTTGACCTGCCCGGCGCCGCCGCTTTCATTGCGGGGTTGACGGCTCTCATGCTCGGACTAAACAAAGGCGCAGACTGGGGCTGGACATCCCCCGCCGTGTTGGGATTGCTGTCCGCGGCGTTGATCCTGCTGGCTGTCTTCATCCTGATCGAAAGCCGCACTCCCGCCCCCATGTTAGATTTAAGTTTGTTTCGGGTTCCTCTATTTTCCACTTCCGCTGCCTGCGCCGTTTTAAATTACATCTGCGTCTACAGCCTGATCTTTTTGATGCCCTTTTATCTAATCCAGGGGCGTGGATTGAACCCAGCCGAAGCGGGACTTCTTCTCACGGCACAGCCGGTGCTGATGGCGATCACAGCCCCGATCAGCGGCTTGTTCTCGGATAGATTCGGCTCGCGTGTACCGGGAATGCTTGGGATGGGCGTGCTGGCTGTCGGCTTGTTTTTATTATCCGGCATTGGTTCTGGAACCGCGTTATGGATGGTGGCGTTGTGCCTGGCTATTGTCGGGGTCGGCACTGGCACATTCATCTCACCCAACACCAGCGCGTTGATGGGGGCGGCTCCCAGGTCACGACAGGGGGTCGCGTCGGGAGTACAGGCAACGGCGCGCAATTTCGGCATGGTGCTTGGCGTTGGGCTGGCTGGGGCGATCTTCACCACTCATCTGGCGGAAAATTCTATCAACGCCCTCTACAAAGGGATTGACATGGGATTCTTTGCGGCAGCCTGTGTGGCTGTAATTGGGGTCTTTATGTCAGCCATCAAAGATAAATGAACCTCACTGCCGAGCGTAGTTATTTCGAATTTTGAATGTATGAAGTTGACGTTCGTAGAAAATAGACTTTATCGGCAATAAGCAAAGAGCCTGTTTTGGACGCTGAAAAACGCTGATTTTCGCTGATGTAAAAAGAGAAATCTGCGTTTTCTGCGTGAATCAGCGCCCCGATTTAATTTCCGATAAAGTCTAATAATAAAAAGGCTGGAACAGAAATGTCCAGCCTTTTTATTTTGATTCGGTTGAATTATGCAGATGCCGCCAATTCTCATTCCTGCGCATTCCACCAATCCAACACCCGCAGCGCCCGTAGCGTATTCCACCTGCTGGGCTTCCCTGCCGTTTCCAGATCAAAATATTTCCTGCCAGACATGCCGCTGTTTAATAGCCAGAGTCCATCCTTCTTTTGTTTCTTCTGCAATAGTTCAATCGCATCGGACATGTGTTTATCGCGCGGAGCATTGCAGGTGCGGAAATAATCCAGCGCGCGGAGAAAGTCATACCGCCAGCGGGGAGGGAAGGGCATGGTTGTCATCTTTGCATCGAAGACTTCGCCGGTTCGGTGTGATTTATACAGGCGATGCGCCAGCAGAAATTCATGTCCACGCTCGCGGACTTGGGTTATCTGCTTTTTCTTTTCGGGATGGGTACATTGATATTCGTACAATCCTTCCAGCGCCGCGATTGTTGTGTGAAAAGACGAATGTGTCGCGCCTTTGTACGAATCACAATTCCAGCCGCCATCAGCCATTTGCTGGCTGACCACATACGCGGCGACATCGTGGATGCGCTTGTCGGGATAGCGGAAATATGCCAGCAGGGCCAGGATCATACTTGTGACGCAGGTCTCGCTGTATTTCCATGCATACGAAAAAAAGTTGATTCCCCCGTCTGTGTAAAAGCCTTCATCGAGAAACAATTTACAAGCCCGTTTCGCCTGCGGATTATTCGGTGGCAGACCAAGCAGGCGCAGGGTCAGCATGGTGTAGGTGGTGGATGTCCACTTGGGTCCATACATTCCGCCGCCCCAATATCCGTTTGAATCTTGCAAGGCAAGCAGTCGCGCGCCCCAGCCTTCCTTTGCGATCTTCCTGCGTTCCACTTCAAACTTTGCGGGAGACGAATTCAACAGGTCGCGTTGAACCTGCCAGCGGATGGATGGGTCGCCTTCGAGCAACCAGGAAATGATCTCAGGTTTCATTTTAGAAAAGGGTTTTCAAATCAACAGTCGCAAAATATTTTCGGTAGGCTAATGTTTCGTTGAGTATACCTTTCAGGGCAATAAACAATTCCGCTTGCAGGTATGGATTTTTCTCCTGCTTCTCTGCCGATAAGTTGACCGCATCCTCTTCGATACTCACCGAAAGTTGACCTCCCGCCGCCAGCCATTCCAACCCGATTTTTACAGCGATCTCGCGTGAAGCCATTGCCACCGTAAATTTTTCAAGGGTCGCTTTCCCTTCATAATTCTTGATCGCATATTTACACAAACCAGCAAGGCGGTTTAGATAATCTTCGGGTCTTTCCTCAGCAGGTGGAATTGCAAACACAGAAATCGTTTTTGGTTTGACAACCTCCAACGCCTTCCGCAATTCCACTGGCGATGGGGGAGTTGAGTAGATCGTAAATTCATTGGAAGGATATAACTCGAAGCGCGATCTGCCTTTTGATTTCTCTGCGCCCTCTGCCCAAATTAATCCGTTTAATGTTAAACTGCCCGCCCTGAGTTTATCGAAGGGTTCAACGTTCAACGTTAAACGCTGATCTATGATTTCAAGTTTTTCCTTCCTGACCTCAACCGGCTGTTCTGCATCGCGGATAACCCGGAATTCCTCAAATTGCAATGTGACTTGCTTTTGTCCGCGATACGAACTGGCGCGCAATGAGTAGGCAATATCAAATTTGATTCCTTCTTCTGGCAGTTCCTCGCCCGCGCCGCCCCACCATAAAATACTTTGCGTGTTTCCGCTTTGATCTTCAATGTTCAAACGCAAATGCTCTTTTGTTTTCCCAATCGTTGAAACGGATTTTATTGTCACGCCGCGCGATGCCAAAACCAACGCTGGATTCCCTGCTCCAAACGGCGCAAGCATTTCCAGTGAGTTTGCCAGTTCAAGGTTAATTTCATTCAATTTAAGCCATGCGTCAATTTGCAAAGTGGGTTCTTCGGGCACAACTTCGCCGAGTTGTTTTTCAATCGCCTTGCCAAGTCCGCGGCGAAACTCTGCTAATTTATCCGCATCGAATGACATGCCCGCCGCCATGGGATGCCCGCCGAATCCGCGCAGAATTTCCTTTTGTGTGGCAATCGCTTCCGTGATGTGCAATCCCTCAATTGAACGCGCCGAGCCGCGCAAAATACCGTCATCTGATTCGTTCAACAAAATGGCGGGCTTGTGGTAACGGTCAACGAGTTTGTTGGCCACGATGCCCACCACGCCGCCGGGCCAGCCGCGATGAGACAATACAATCGCGGGTTCGGTCAGCAAATTTGGGTTTTCACGCAACTGCGCTTCTGCCGCTTCATAAACCTGGCTTGTCAATAATCTCCGTTGCGTGTTCAAGCCTTCAATTTGTGTGGCAAGGATGCGTGCGCGGGATTGGTTATTGGTAAGTAGTAATTCCACCGCAGGGTTGGCGTCGCCCAGCCTGCCGAGCGCATTTAAGCGCGGGGCAAATGTAAAGCCGATGGTTTCTTCGGTCAAAGTTTCAAGATTTGCGCCTGATAATTCCGCAATGACTTTCAACCCAAGCCGCTTTGTGTTGCGCAAGGCTTCAATCCCTTTTTGCGCCAGCGAACGGGTTTCGCCTTTGAGCAGGGCAACATCGGCAATCAGTCCGAGGGCGACCAAATCGAGTAACGAGTGATGAGTAATGAGCGACTCGTTACTCATTTCTTGTTTCTGATTACTTAAAAGCGCCTCAGCCAATTTATACGCCACCCCCACGCCAGCCAAATTCGCCAGCGGATGATCTTTGGGCAATAATTTCGGGTTGACAATCGCAACTGCCTTCGGCAGATTCACACTGAGCGTAGTCGAAGTGCGATC
>JAIFKY010000002.1 GCA_020049345.1 Anaerolinea sp. | reverse complement strand
TTTTGGAGTAAATCATGAGTGAAGAACGTAGTTATTCGGGCGGCGGCGAAGGCGGCGGTGACCGCAGGTTTTTTGCCAAGCCCAAGTTTTGTCAATTTTGCGCGGATAAATTGCTGGTCATTGATTACAAGAAGACCGACCTGCTCCGCAAATATATAACCGAAGAAGGAAAAATCCGCCCACGCCGCCAAACCGGCGCATGCGCCAAACACCAGCGTGTGGTGGCGGCGGCTGTCAAACAGGCGCGCCATGTGGCATTTCTGCCTTTCAGCGGCAGATCGCTGGACGACGGTCGTTCCTAATTTCCGAAAGAATTTCGGGGCATGGGAAGGTTTCCATGCCCCGAAATTATGTTAATGCTTTTCACCACAGAGATCATGAAGGACGCAGAGAAAGGCCTTTTAAAAACCTCTGTAGACCCTCTAATCTCAGTGGTGAATTTTTTTAAGTCAGCACCACCTCTTTCTTGAAGGAGTACGAAAAATGACTAACGAATCGGGTCATAAGCCCGTTTTGCACAAAAAACACGTTGCGCGTTTGCAGCGTGAAAGCCAGCAAAGCCGCATGATCTTATATGCTTTCATCACCATTGTGGCTGCGGTTGTGCTTTTGCTTGGCTATGGTATTTTGGACGCCAAATATCTCCAACTGCAAAAGCCTGTCGCCAAGGTTGGAAATGTTAAAATCCTGGTCAATCAGTTTGAGCCGCGCGTGCGTATGCAACGCCAGCAATTATTGGCGCAGTATAGCCAATACGCGCAATATGGACAGCTCTTTGGCATGGACGTACAAACACAGTTAACACAAATTGAAGCGCAACTCAACGCGCCTGAGACGATTGGACAATCTGTACTGGATCAAATGATCAACGAGCAGTTGATCCGCCTGGAAGCAGAAAAACGCGGCATCACCATCAGCGACGCGGAATTGGTTGAAGCGAAACAAAGTTCGTTCTCCTATTACCCCAACGGCACCCCCACCTCTGCTCCTACCTCGACAGAAGTGGTTCTGCCCGCAATTCCCGCAGAAGCCTTTGATTTGGTTACCGTAACTCCCACCCCCGGCGCAACAGCCACACCCGAATTCACGCCTACGGCCACACTTGCGCCGCAAGCCACTGCAACCGTAGACCCTGCGGCTACACCAGTGCCAACAGCCACCGCGTACACACAAGACGGGTTTGAGAGCAAATTCAACGAATCGAAAGATGCGTTTTTGAAACTTGGTCTCAAAGAAAAGGATTATCTGGCGTTCTTTGATCTTCAAATCCTGCAAACAAAAGTACAGGATGCGATCACAGCAGATGTTCCCCAGACAGCCAAACAGGTTTGGGCGCGTCATATCCTTGTCCCTGATGAAGCGACAGCCCTTTCCATCATCGAAAAATTAAATAACGGCGATGATTTTGCGGCTCTTGCGCAGGAATTTTCCCAGGATACAGGTTCCGCAGTAAATGGCGGCGACCTTGGCTGGTTCGGCACTGGAGCCATGGTTCCAGAATTTGAAACTGCCGCATTCGCTTTGGAAAAATCAGGCGATTACACACGCACCCCTGTTAAGAGCGATTTTGGGTATCACATCATTCAGTTGATCGCGCAACAGGAACGTCCGCTCACAGCAGATCAATATGCTACAGCAAAAAGCAAAGTCTTCTCAGATTGGTTGACCGCCGCCCGAGACGAATATGGCGTGGAAATCTTTGACATCTGGAAAGAACGCATTCCAACGGATCCTAACTTTTCAACCATGGCAACCGAATCTGTAAATGCACAAAACACAGCGTTGGCAAAGCCAGAAGCAACAACAGCGCCATAATGCAAGGATGAATGATGAAGGATGAATGATGAATGAAAGGCAAAAATCCTGAAATCATTTTGAATTATCAACAAAAAACGCCCGACTCAAATTGAGTTGGGCGTTTTTACTTCTCACTTTTTACTTCTCTCTTCTCACGCATTTCACGCTCTTCTTCATCCCTCATCCTTCACGCGAAGCATTTATCCTTTGAATTTCATCCCCTCTTCAACATATCATCCGTAACTTGATCAAGGCGCAGGCTGATGATCTGACTGGCTGAGTCGCGCCCCATGGTGATGCCGTAGATCACATCAGCGGCTTGCACGGTGTTGCGGTTGTGGGTGATGATGATGAATTGCGTTTCCTTACTCAAGTCGATCAACAGGTCGCGGAAGCGTCCCACGTTGGCTTCGTCGAGCATCGCATCTACTTCATCCATTACGCAGACCGGCGTGGGTGAAACCTTGAGCAAGGCAAAGACCAGCGCAATCGCTGTCAGACTGCGTTCACCGCCAGAGAGCATCGCCAGTCCCTGCTCGCGCCGACCAGGCAGACGCGCTTCGATTTCAATCCCTGTATCCACCAAATTCTCAGGGTCGGTCAGAGCCAGCCGCGCCGATCCGCCGCCAAACAAGCGCACAAAGGTTTCGCGGAACTGTTTGTCCACCGCGTCAAACGTGCGGACAAATTCGCGTTTGGTAATTTCATCCAACTCGGCGACGACCTGCTTTAAGTCAATTTCGGCTTTTCGCAAATCTTCGACTTGAGTTTTCATGAACGTAAAGCGTTCGCTTTCCTGCTCGTATTCTGTCTTCGCATCAGGGTTAATCGGTCCCATGCGGCGAATTTGCGCGCGGTGATGATTCAACTGTTCTTCAATTTCAGGCGCAAGTTCTGTCACTACCGGCAATTGTTCAACCATGCCATCCAAAGGCAGTGGAACTGGGCCCGAAACATCCGCCGCGTAGTCAAACATTACCAGTCCAAAATCATCGGTAATTTTTTGATGCAGGTTATCCAATGCTTCCTGTTTGCGTGTTTGTTCCAGTTGCACCTGCCCCATTGAGCGCTCTGCATTTGCAAAGATGCGCTGGGCGTTGACTTCTGATTCCTGCAAGCGCTTTTCTTCCTGTTCGGCGGTTTCCAAATCTTTTTCGGCAGGGTCAATCAACACGCGCACATCTTCGATCTGAACATGCAAGCCGCTTTCATTTTCATGCAGTCTATTTTTTTCGTGATCCAAACCGTTCAGGGAGTTTTCTGCTTCCTGTAAACGGGAACTCAATTCAACGCGGCGAGAATCAAGCCGCGTAATTTCCTTCACGCGTTCATCTTTCTTTGCAACCGCGCTCGCCACGCTCTGCTCTGCCACCGCCACGCGCGTGCTCCAATAAGATGCCTGTTCTTGCAATTCGTCTGCGGCAATTTCAGCTAATTTTGTGGTGACCTCTTTCGACTGAGCCTGCATTTCAAGGGAGTGATTTTCCACTTCAACTTGCGACTCGCTGATTCTTTGCTGAACCGCTTCGGATTCCTGCGCCTCAGCCTGTAACTGTGTCAACTGGTTTTTCTGCCATTCAAGTTGACGTTGTGTCGATTCTGACTCCAGCCCAGCCTGTTGCTCGGTTTCCTGACATTCGCCCAGCCTGACGCGTGACTCGCGCGCATCGGTATCGGCTTGCGCCAGTTCACGTTGCGCGTCTGCTTGTTCAGTTGACAAACGGTCAACCAAATTATTTGATTCAGTAAGCCGCGTCATCAAATCACTCAAAGCGGAGGCAAATTCCCGTTTCTGGCGCGCCCTGCCCAGAGCGGAGGAGGAAGCGGTTTTCCCAGCGATGACCAATCCATCACCGCGGAACACTTCCCCGCGCAAAGTGACCACCCGCGCGTGAGTCGGCAAATCCTGAACCAGCCTGCGGGCTGAGTTTCGGTCACGCGCGATCAACGTTTGACCGAGCATCAACCGTACCGCGCCGCGTAATTCGTCGGGCGCGTTGACAAGTTCGGAGGCGACACCGAGGCAATCATCACTTAAACTGTAGCGCAAGATGACATCTTGCGTCACGAGCGGCAACAAAACCGCGCGGCCTGCATCATTTGATTCAAGCAAATTCAACGCGTCTTCAAATTGATTCGCGTCGAGCAAAACTGCATCAAGCGTGTCGCCCAACGCGGCGGCGATGGCGGTTTCAAGTTCGGCAGGCACATCGAGCGCAGCGCTGAGCGCGCCACGCGCACCCGTCAATTTGGATTGGCGAGCGGCGTCCAACAAATAACGCGCGCCTTCAGCGTACCCTGCCAGCGACTGTTCAGATTGTTCCAGCACTTCGAGTTTAGCCTTCAATCGCGAATGATCTGATTCTTCCCTGGTGCGTTGTTCAAGAGCCGCGCGGCGCTCGCGGTCAATGCGATCCGCTTCGCTCTTTTTGCTGATAACTTTTTCTTCGGCTTCCTGCAAAACGAGGTAGGCTTGCTCACGCGCTGTGCGGGCGGCTTCGTGCTGTTCTTTCGCCTGCGCCAAAAGCGACTCGCCGTTTGCGATGGACGCTTTGGTTTGCTCGATCTTTTGCGCCTGTAATTCAGCGCGTGATTTAAGTTCTTCCAGACGGGCATTATTTTCAGCGCGCTGCTGGCTAAAATTTTCAATTTGATTGCGAATCAACGCAAGTTGTTCTTCCAACACAGCGCGCTCAGACTGACGGGTTTGCAATGAGTTCTGGGCGTTCGCAAGTTGAGATTTCGCTTCTTCATATTCACGTTGAGCCCGCACCACATCCTGCGAGGCTTCGCCGTAACGATCATTGGCAAGATGCAGTTCATCCATGGCATGTTCTTGATCGGAAAGCACGGCGGCTTGCGTATGGGTCAATGCGCGGCGGCGTTCTTCAAGTACCGCCAATTCGCGGCTGATGGCTTCGCGCTGGTTGTGCAACTCAGACGATTGGCGATGCCAGCCGCTTAACTGGGCGCGCAAACCAGAAAGCCGCTCACGGAAAGCGGCATACTCAGCCTGTGTAATTTCATGCGCCGCGCGCGCTTCACGCACGCGAACCTCTTGCCCGCGCACAGTCTCGCGCACATCGGTCAGGTCACGTTGAGAACGATGCCAGTGAAAACCATACCACTCGCGCAGAATCAACTTCATATCTGCCTGGGCGCGGGCAAAATCAATGGCGCGTTTTGCCTGCCGCTCCAAACTTTTAATGCGCGGTTCAAGTTCCGCCATAATGTCCAGCACACGCTCAAGATTACGCTTGGTGTTATCGAGCCGCTTTAAGGCGTCGTCACGGCGCGAGCGGTACAAGCCCACGCCAGCAGCTTCTTCAAAAAGACGGCGGCGGTCATCGGCTTTCAAGGCAAGCGAGGCATCCACCAAGCCTTGACCGAGAATGGTGTACGTCCGCTCGCTCAAGCCTGCCTGCGCCAGCAATTCGTTCATCTCACGCAAACGCACCTGCTGACCGTTGATCAAATAATCATTGTGCCCGTCACGGTGCGCGGTACGCGCCAGCGCCACTTCAGAGAAATCCACCGGCAGCCATTGCTCTGTATTGTCGAAGGTGATCGTGGCTTGCGCCATGCCCGCGCGCGCGCGATGCTCAGAGCCAGAGAAGATCATATCTTCGGTTTTCTTGCCGCGCAAAAGCGTGTACGATTGCTCGCCCAACACCCAGCGCAGAGAATCGGCAATGTTCGATTTGCCAGAACCGTTGGGTCCGACAATCGCGGTAATTCCGCTCGCGAATTCAAAAACAGTCCGCGAAGCAAAAGTTTTATATCCTTGCAGTTCGAGTGATT
>JAIFKY010000280.1 GCA_020049345.1 Anaerolinea sp. | reverse complement strand
CTTTTTGTCCCCATTATTTCCGCGATTGTAAAATTCGCAAAAAAAGAAAATTTGTCATCAGAGACTCATAAAAAGTACTTAAAAAGGATCGGAAAATTTGCGCTTTTAGGCGTCTCAGATGTTGTTTTGAGACAATTAGGACTTTCGATTGACGATGTTAAAAATCTAGCGCAGGATGCCAGGAATGAATCTGCGGCAGGCGCCAGCTATCTGGATTGGGAAAACATGGTTGATGAGGTGAAGTCAACACAAGATGCATTCCGCGAATTGATTCAGGTGTCCCTGAATGGACTGGGGAAGGAACAAGGCTATAAACCGGATCGTATTGTATTTTGTATTGACAACCTTGACCGCTGCTCGCCTGAAAACGTTGTCAGGCTACTTGAATCTGTAAAGAATTTTTTTGATGTTCCGCATTGTGCCTGGGTCTTTGCCATGGATTCTGAGGTAATTGCGAGTTACATTGACCACAAGTATGCGGGAACCAAGATGGATGGCAACAGTTATCTCGACAAAATCATTCCCGAACAATATCACCTCTCACTTTCGCCCAGCATGGACAAATTGAATATTGTTCAATGGCTGCGGTCGGTTGTAAATTTCGAACTCGACCTCGATGAAAGAAATATCCCCCAACTGCCGCATGTGCTGGTTCCGCGCCGCTTAATCAAGAGTGCCTCCAAACTTGCCGAACTCAAACGACAGTCAGGTGGGGGAGGGAACGTTTCGGATGAAATATTGTTTAACCTTACCTTGCTCTACCATGTCTGGCCCGACTTCTACCAAAGGTTTTCCTCTGCTTCGGAAACGCACGTCTCCAGGATTTTGGAACTCTTCTTTCTCTCCACAGTTTCTACGCCCACCCAGCCTGCTTCTGTTGTTGACGTTGTGCCCAACGTCATGCCGTTTTTGAAGGATTATGTCGAAGACAAAGATTTGTCCTATTTCCTGACAACAGTATTTAAAGAATATCCATATTCAAAAGATTCCTTTGCGCATCAACTCACCAACGGCTTCATCGGATTAAGAAAGGTGGGATTGCCATGAGCAAGCGTCAGAAGTTTCAACTCACGCTTTACATTGTGCCAATCCTCATTGCCCTGTTTTTTTATCGTGGTTTTCTCACAGGCATTGGGGGAATACTCGAGTTTGTGTGGAAATTTATTCTGTTTTGCTTTTTCGTTTTCATTAGACAGCCTAATGGGGATTTATTGCAGCAAGCCTTTGATGCCCTGAGGCAGCGGGAAGTTCTGTTCTTTTTCCTCGGTTGGGGCGCCTATTGGCTGCTGTACCGCATTAGTTTATTTATCATGGCGCAATTTGCCCTGCCCGTCACAACATGGGAAGAAAGAAGAAAGGCTTATAACCGCTTGGTTTTGTTTACTAAGGGAAAGCACGGACCCGCTATCTTTGTCAAAGGCGGAATTAGGACTTCCAGTCAGGGCGAGTTGGAAAGTTCCGCTCCTGGCGTTGCACTGGTCGATTCCAGCAGTGCAGTGGCACTGGTTCAACATGACGACATGAAAGCCATCTCACTTCCCTCTCTGGAAGAGTGGAAGGAGGCGCAGGATGACGCGGTCAAAAAGAAAAAGAAGAAGGGAAAATCTGCCGCATATGAGCCAAAGGAACCCGATATAAAGGGACCGGGCGTAGTCTTCACCGAGCAGGGACAAAAGATAGACGACACGGTGGATTTGCGGCGGCAGACGCGCGGCAGCGACTTTCTCGAAGTCTATACGCGGGACGGAATCAAGGTCAAGTCGAAGGTGAACGTCAATTTCAGCTTGAGCGACCCACCCGAAAAGATATGGGTGGGCTACCTTGGGGGCAGGCAACTTACCGATTTGAAGATTTTGAAAGTAGAGCAAAAAGGCAATGACCTAACCGTCAAAGGTGGGATTCCGCTAGACGTGGATGATGCGGCTGAAATTCTCCGCAGGATTGACCTGCCCCCTGAGCCTGTTCCTGCCGCTTCCCCCGATCCATCTGCCCCTTATGCATTCGACCGTGAACGGGTCAAGTGGGCGGTCTTTCATCAGGCGCGGGACAAGGACGGAAAACTCATCCCCTGGCATCAGGCGCCGCTTGAAGCCGCTTCCGCCATCTTCCGCAGGATGATTTCCGATGTTCCGTATGACAGTTTTTTCAACGTGGACTTGTTTGCGCTGACTCGCCATCAGGCGGAAGTGGAAAACGAAGGGAAAAGCGGGAGAGAGCAGAAAACGGGAAAAGAAAAAACGGACAAAACCCGCGAACAGGTATTTTTATCGGATTTTAAAGACGAATTTGCCATGCGCGTTAAAGCAAGGGGATTGGCAAACTTTCAATTCATCGAACACCCAAGGGGAAAACCTTTTTCCGAGACTGAAACGGTCAGCCTTGATGCGTTGCGCCAGCCGCCCGCCGTGACATTGACGGGTGAAAAATTCAACTACTTCCGCCACATGGGGATTGTGGTGAAAGGCGCATCCTTTGGTGACATGCTGGCTTGCGACGCAGATGTGAAGGGAAGAATGCTGGATGCATGGAAAGCCAAGATGGAGCGTGAAATTGCCATCTTTGATGCCGAGTATGAATTGAAAGCCATCCGCGTGCGCAATAAGAATCGCGCACTGGCTCAGGAAGAGATGACGCACCTGCTTTCGGATGTTTTCCGCTCCGTGCCGTATTTCGATGAAGCGCTTGCCCTGCGCGTTTTACAGGCGCTGGAAACCTCTGTTGCCGACAAGGAAATGTCAGCAGCAGATTTGCAGGAGGTTTTGAAGAATCTCCACGACTGGTTGCTTGCCGACCAGAAGGATGATGACGATGGCGCGAAAAAGCCACCGCAAACTAAGGAGCCATCATGAGCAACGCTAGATTAAAACTGGGCAATCTTTTCAACCCGTTCCGGCTGCTCGGACGCTTGGTTCGCATTTTGATGGTGTTCTTTTTCCTGTTATTTTCCGCCTTTTTTGCCCGTTGGTTTTTTCTTTGGCTGTTTCCAGCACTCCGACCGGCATCCCAACAAATCGACCAGGTAGTCATACTCGATTTTCTGTTGTATTTTTTTTCAACCAGTTTAATAGTCCTCAACGCTTTTTATGCCGCAGCGCGATATATCGATGACATTTATGAAATCAATGACCCTGGCAGTGCGTTGGGCTATCTCCAGATGGTGTTTTTCGGTCTCAATCTTCCAAAGGCCAAAATTTCCGGCGGAAAAAGAAGTCTTTCACTGGGAAGGTTCGACTCGCTGGATCGCATTGGCGGTCCAGGCGTCTTGAGAATCGAACGGGATAATGTAGTGGTCATCGAAACTCTGCAGGCTTACAAGGACGTGCTGGTGGCTGGCGCGCATAACCTGACCCGCTTCGACTCCATCAAGGAAATCCTTTCCACTGAGGAGCAGTATGAGAAAATCGAAAACATAGAAGCGATGACCGCCGATGGGATACAAGTTGCGGTCAAAGAGGTTCAAATCCGTTTTCGTATAGACGGTTTCTTCCCGCCGAATATGAAGGGACTGCCAACTGTGGCATACTTGCCGTCCAAACGTGCGGTGAAAGACCTTGCCTACCAGCGTAATGTGCCAGCCGACGGAAAACTTGCACCGTGGACAGGGGCGGTCAAAGGCGCTGTCTCTGGCATTGTCCGTGAATACATCAATAACGCCTATTTGGGCGATTTGATTTCACCGCGCGAGGCTGGGGTACATCCCCTCGATAAACTCCGCGAGAAACTCGAATCAGACGCTACCAAAGAGCGTTTCAAGAAGATGGGTGTCTGTTTTAACTGGTGCTACATTGGCGAAGTATTTGTCCCGGAAGTAGATGTGGATAGGGAGCATTTGCAGATCTGGTTTGCGAAGAAAAGCGGTGCGATCAACGTCATCCGCGCCCAAAGCGAGTCGGAGAGTTTTGCCAGCCAGGAACGCGGCAGGGCTGAGGGACAAAATATGTTGCTCCAGGCAATTGTCCGCGCTTTGCAGGAAATTGGGGTGGACGGAAAAGACCCCGCTACTGTACGCAAGAACCTGCGTAGTATCCTGCTGAGTCGCACCGCCCAAATTCTCGAATCGCGCACATCCATCTATAGGGGCAATCACAAGGATGGTTATAACAACAATCATAAGGAGCATGGCGAACATGACGCTAAAGGATAACTGTGATGCTTGGATTAAGTACGCTTATGAAGGTTGGCTCGATGGGTGGATACGGACGCTGCCAGATAGAAAATTTATGAGTGTTTCGGCTCAGAATATGGTAAAACGTATGAAAGAGGCTGAAGAGAGACAAAATACTGAAGGCGCTTGGAGCATGATGGAGCGGATAAAAAGAATGAGCGGCTCCTTTTATAATGCAAGCGACCGGGAACATAGCTATCCAAGTCAGTGGGCAGAGATTTACATGGAATGCGCTTTGGTTGCCTATAAACTGGGCGATTTGACAGAAGCGTCAAAACTGCTCCGCGATTCTGTTGGTAATTTCTATGGAGAAAAATCCCTGCACAAGGCGGTGGTTTATTGGTTTTTGGGCTGTATTCAATGGCAATCGCCAACACCAGAGGAAGCGGTTGTTTCTTGGGAAAGGTCAATGAAAATAATGAGAGCCGCCTCTTCTGACGTTTCTTTATCAGAAAGGTGTAATCAAGTCGAAGAGACAATGGCTCAGGCAATTAATACCGCCACAGATCAAGGTTTTCCCAATTCGCCATTCAATTCTGATCAAAAAACTACCAAGGCAGAAGCACCTCGCCAGTCTGTCAGAACTTCCGCCAGTTCATCCTCGATGCGTTTGGGATTTTTACCCTGTTACGGCTCCATTCCTGCTGGGAAAACTGCTTCGCTTCCTGCCGATACCTTTCCGGATGAAGCGCGTATCAATTCGCTTGAAATCAACGGGCGCGTTTATGATATTCTAAAAATCAGACGAGAGGAGATGGAGGTAAATTTATCTCGCGGTTCTGAATATTTTTTGATGTTGGTGAAGGGTGATAGCATGAATAATGCCAGTCCAGTGAAAATTAAAAATGGCGATTATGTTTTATTAAAAGATACCCGCGAAGCAAATAACGGCGAAATTGTCGCCGCCGTTATTGTGGGCGAAGACGCGGAAGCGACCTTGAAACGGTATCTTGTAGAGGGAAGCGACAGGTTTCTAAAATATGAAAACGCGCAGGATATAACGAGAATTCCACTTAACGGTAAAGATCACTACATCCAAGGCGTGGTCATTGCCATCCTGAAACCCACAGATGATTAACCTCGAATTTCACTGCCACACCCGCGCCTCGAAAGACTCTCTCACCCGTCCTGCTGATATCATCTCAGTCGCGAGGCGCAAGGGGATTGACCGTGTGGTGGTGACTGACCACAATTCGATTGCGGGGGCGCGGGAGGCGCGGGCGATTGACCCTGAACTTATCATCATCGGCGAGGAGATTATGACGACCAAAGGGGAAATCCTCGCCGCGTTTGTGCAGGAGGAAATTCCAGCCCGACTTTCGCCGCAGGAAACAATTAAGTTACTAAAAGAACAGGGTGCATTTATCAGCGTTTCGCATCCGTTCGATGAGTTGCGTGAGGGCGGCTGGATGGAGAATGATCTGCTTGAAATTCTGCCGCTGG
>JAIFKY010000193.1 GCA_020049345.1 Anaerolinea sp. | reverse complement strand
TTCAACCCCTGCTCGTCGTGTAAGCGGCTGGCAAGTGAGGCGTGCGAACGGGTTAGCTGTCCCAGAAACCAGGCTTGCGCGGGACGTCCCAATGGACCAAGGATAGGATAGGAGGATTCGGCAGTGAGGGAGATGAGAAGGGAACGGAGCATATTTACTCTTTGAAGTAGCCATATCCTGCGCTAGTCTTGCCGCCAATACCTAAGTCAAGCAAACCGCCTTGCAGCCAGCGGCGGGCAAGTTTTTGGATCTGAAACGCATTTGTTGGAGCCTGTTGTGCAAGACGTTCTCCCTTGAACCAACTCCAAGGTTGCTGTGTTTCCACAGCCTTGAATTTTTGGTCTTCTTCAGGTTTTCTCCAGCCAATTGCAAAGTGGAAATCCGAGCCAGACGATACTGCAAGAAAATAAACTGGGATGGGACTCTGCCAATTAGTGGGTGGCTCCTTACTGCCTTCTTTGTAATAGTCAGGGTAATGCGGATTCATGATGTCGAGGTTCAGCGCGCAGGTTTCAGATGGAACAGCGTCAAAGAAAACAGCCTTTCCAGCATTGTTGGTTGTACCAAATATCAAGCGAAAGGCTTGCGCCATTTCGCGGGCATCATGGTTGGGCAAAAAAGCGCCAAACGCCTTTTCAAACTTGCCTTCTTCGTCTTCTGAAAGCGCGTGTTCTAACTTTGTCAGCGGGGCATCTTTTTCCTTGGATTCTTCTTCGTTTTTGAATTTATCCCCGCCAAGGGACTTGGCAATTTCCAGCAATGCATACATCCGCGCCAAGCCTTTAATACTGCTGCCAGGCAGATAAGGAAAGCCATAACGATGGAAGGTAAACCCAACTTCCAACATACCTTTACGCCCTAGACCCGCAATCAACCGCCATTCGGTTTTGAGTTTGAAAGGATGGGCACCTGCCGCCTGCGCCGTGAGAATCCAACGTTTGCGCCAGGCTTTGAATAATTCAATATCTCTTCTGTCAAAGGCTTCTTTCACCTTGATAAGCCCGTCTTTTTTGCTGTCTGATTTCTCTCTCAAATCAGGAATAAAACGGTCAAAGATCAGCCCCGCATTTTTGGAAGTTGCATTCCAAAAAGCTTTCTCGCTTTGGTGCGGAATGGCAATGGAATATGACATATCCTACTCCTGCGGTAATTTGGCTTCTGCAAAGCGCTTGACCCAGACTAAAAATGCCAGAGCTTCTGTCGTGGCGCGACGGTATTGGCTGGTGGTCGCTGTTTTTATCAACCAATCAAGAAAATTTTCCTGCGACAACTTCATGCTGTCATCGCTTTTTACCCATTTCGAAATGTGCCCAAGGAGTTTTTCGTGCGCAATATGTTCTGCCTTTTTGGGCTTGCCTTCTGCAACAGTAGACTTCGCCGTCCAAAAAGCCAAGGTTTGCGCCAGCCCTCCGGTTTGAATATCCGCTGGGGCTTTGCGTGCCAGACTGCTATATTTCTTTTTCAAGTCAGAGTCTGATGCGCTGGAAATTTCCTCAACAAATTCCCAAGCCTTAGCTGCACGTTTTTGTTCAAGTGACTGCTGGATACTCATGATTCACCTCCCAAGAAGCGAATCGCCACAAAGCCCTGCCCGGTGGTTTCATCGCCACCAAAATTGATACGGGTTACTTTGTGGCTGGCAGCAGTAATTTTCCTAAGCACATCTGTCGCGCCAATTTTATTTTTATCGTAACGGCTGCTCTGGGCTGTGAGCGGCACGTAGAGCAGGGTGTCCACAGGCAGGCTTTCGGATGTCCATAACGCACCGGGTTCGACTGTCTTTTTGGATGGGTCTAATTTAATGTGTGTCTGCACCTCAGTTGCGTAAAGCGTAAAGTCGCGGAATGCATCCTGATGCAGGATGCACAATTTTTTTGGCAAGTTATCCCGCCAGTATTGATATTCATCGCTTTGCGGTAGGGCATTGTCCGCCAGCCACTTGCCAATGGCAGCAACATCCACACTGGATGAAACGGATTTGAAACTGTATTCTTCCAGCACCACCCTTTTCTCTCCTTCTACAGCAATGGCAATTTCTGCCTCGCTGCCCGCCCATGCCTGTTCTTCGCCGGGTTGTGTGGTAGGCACGCTCCACGTCGGAGTCTGCCCTAAGGCGGTTGCCTGGCGGTGAAAATGCGCCAGCACATCCACACTGGCGATCCAGACAAAGACGCCTGCCAAAGAGCGCACCGGAAAGAGCAGTAAACGCGCATCACCAAATGACAACGCGCCCGCATAATCGGCGGCGTTGGCGGTTTCAGGTCCAAAGACCGCAAAGAAATCTTTTTCATCCATCAGGGTTCTATCGCTATAGTGTGCGCGCAGTCTACCTTTAATGCCGCTGGCTTGAATCATTGGATAGCCTGTAGCGCGTTCCCGCTGAATGGGCAAATCTACTGTAGACATGGCGCGCCCTGTTCCGGCGTGCAGGGATGTTTCAGTAAAAAGGAAAAGCATGGACTTGGACATGGTTACCACTCCTTGATGATGATTTGACCGAAGCCGATTTCAGCTCCGTAATCGGTGATTGATTCAGTTTTTAGCGAAACGTTCCCGCTGTTTTTGAAATAGTACACGCTGCCCGCAGGGACGAAGCGGCGGGCAGGGCGATGAGCGCTCTCATGATTCGAGTCTGCGCTCCAATCAAATCCTCCCACCGTCTCGTAGCGATTGATGGCGGCGGCAATCAGGCTGTCCTCCTGAACGCCTTCAAAGAATTTACTCCATGCGGCGGGCTTCCAGCCTTTCTCGAAAAAGGATGGTGTGGCAAAATAAACGGTGAATCCTTTGTCGGGTTTGATGTCAGGCTTTGCCGCGGGCAGGGTGAATTGCTCTGCTTGTTCAAACTGCGCCATGCGGCGTTCTCCGCCGAGGTGCAGGATGCCGGGTTCCAGCCATTCTTTATCTTCGTAATTCATTTCAACAACCAAGCCCACATTTTCCACGGGGCGGATGAATTCGGTTTCGTACAGCATTCCATCTTGCACCACCCGCTCCTCTTTCATACCGATGCCTGTGCGTGGTTCACGGTGGAACAATTCGCTGGCTTTTGTTACTTTTACAGCCTCGCCTTGCAGGTATTTTTGCAAAGCGTCTAAGGTCAACCAGTACGATTCGGTCTGCTTTTTGCTTTCATCTCCAAGCCCCAGCAAAGAAAGAGACTGATTGGTCTTGAGTGTTTTTGGTTGTTCATTGCGGGAGGCAGACTTGAGGCAAACTTCCTCCTGTTGGGTTTCAGCATTGTGGTTGATGACGACAATCGCATCAGCAGGTTGGGGGAGATAGATGGAAGATTTCCCTTTTTCCGTCTTTGCGACAAAGGGACCACGCACTTTTAAACCATTCAAATTGTTAGCGTCTCCAACAGCGGCTTTGACCGCCGCCTTGTCATTGACATCCACGTTTTTGATGTTGAGTTGATGGGTACGGAGCGCGCCTTGAATGACCGATGGGTAGGGCGGGAACATACTTTCGGCGCGGTGAATGCTGCCCGCGTCGAAGGGACGGCCATCTCGAAAGAGCCAGACATCCAGCGGGCGCAGAAATAATTGGGTCATGCTTCACCTCCTTTTGCTACAAAGCGGGCAAGCGCCAGCCATTGGGCGAGATGCTGGGAGCCATTCAGGCTGGCGGTTTCAGGCAGGGAAGTTGCCCAGTTGAATAACTCTGCCGAAAGTTCTATTGCTTTTTTCTTTCTTTCTTCGCTTTGTAGGTGACGATTAACGAGCCTGCCTAATTCCGCCTCCAGCATTGCTTCTGCTTTGGGAATGGCGTAGGCGGATTGGAATAAATCGTATGGCAGTTTTGAAGATAGATATTCACACTGAAATTCACTTACGAATTTGCCAAACAACCCTGCTTTTTCTTCATCCTTTTGGAGCGCATCCCATTTGCTAATTACTTGAATGGGGTCGCCGCTGCGTTTTAGAGCGAAGACGCATACCGCGTTTTTATCTTTGATGGATTTTGCAATATGTTCGGCGCGGCGAGCAGCTTCGAGGGCGCTGCCGAGGGGCGAAAGGTGATGCGAGATGGCAATTCCTGCCGAGGCAGTGCGACCTGTTTTTTCGTAGAAGGCATGGGCAAGGTCAGCGGCAAGGGGCAGGGCATACGCCAGCGGAGCAAGTGCAAGCACATCATCGCCGCCGTTATAGACCACGCGTCCGCGATTTCCAACCTGCGCTAAAACGTCTTTGGAAAACCTATACAAGTTTTTGCTGAAATCACGGTGACCTTGTTCGTCAAGAGTCCGCAAGTGTTCTCCCATACTGTCGCCGTCGAGGACAATGATGGCATAGTAGGGTGAAGGCGTTCCTGCGATTTTTCGCAGTTCTTGTTTTGCTTTTTCTAGATTAGCTGTTATGTTTGGTTCTTCGATGCGATAGTCTTCCACCAACCGCTTTTTTGTGAGCGTTTCCATGTAGAGGAAGTCGCCATCGTAAGGGAAGTCAGGGTCGTTCTTGCGGACGCGCATCAGGGTTTCCCGGCTTCCAAACAGGCTGGCAAGCGCGGCGCGATAGTCTGCCAGATGGGCGCGAACTTTTTCGAGGTAATCTAGGCTGGCGATGCTGGACGTGGATGGGAATCCGCTGAATGGCGGAACTGCTTTTTCCGAAAGTTTGGGGTGAAAGCGTTTGACCACGCCCATCACGTCCAGCCGTTCGCGCGGACGTCCAGTTTCCTCGCTCTCGCCCACTGAGGGGCGGATTTGGATGGGGGTAATAGCCTTGATGTTTCCCACGGCATACCAGTATTGCCGTCCGTCTTTTTCTTTGGAGCGCAGCGCCTGCCGTTTGCCGCTTAAAGTGTCTTTGAAGCCTGGCTCTTCGTATTGTGGAAACGTGCGGGTAAACTTCGCGGCAACCAGCCCTGCTTCGGCTTCTTTGTATGCTTCTTTGTAATCGCGTCCGTCCAGCTGGGCGGCTGACCAGTATGCCTCCCAGAGGTAATCATCGGCGGTTTGACGCTGCCAGATGTCTTCCGCAAAAGGCAGGTTGGTTTTTTGCAAATAGGTTGCGCGGGATTCATCTGTCAGTTCACGCCAGCGTTTCAGCAAGGATTGTCGGGTGTTTTCAGCGATAGTTTCGCATTCTTCAAACGGGACTTGCGCCACCAGTTTGTTGGGAATATCCGATGGCAAGTTACCGTTTTCATCCAGGGCAGGGTAAATCAGGTGTTCCTTGCCAATGGATTCCGCTGCCGCTTTGGCGAGTTCCACCAAAATTTGGCTGCCCGTGTATAGATCTGCAGCGCGGCGCGCTTCGGTTATAAAGGATTGCACAGGCGAAAAGGTGAAGAGGAGGAGAGAGTTAGTCATTTGCGACTACCTCCACGACCTGCTTGAAGTTTTCGCTATCAGTTTTCATTGTTTCGACCCATTCTTCTATAAGTGAAAAATCAAACGGTGGGCTGATAGGTTGAGGTCTGCCTCCATTTTTTACACCTGTTAGGACGATCTTTTCCCCTTTTGGCAAAAATGCTGATTTAAACAGGGTGGCAACACCTACAAACTTTGGCGTATTTCCCCCAGTTTTTGATATCTTCAGCCAAAGTGGTGAAGCCCTGCGCTCTATCACGTCTTTTTTTCCTTGGATGACTCCTTCAGGCTTGG
>JAIFKY010000204.1 GCA_020049345.1 Anaerolinea sp. | reverse complement strand
GGTCTTCATCTTCTACAACTTTGCAGTTTGTTGAATATTTCTGACAAAATCTTTGAGCGTCATTAATGTTGCTTCCCATTCTAAACTCACCTGCTGGTATGTATACCAATGTGGCTTCATCTTTGGGCGAAATAATTGTACTGTCAATTGGAGCTATTAGAGGTGTTGGAGAAAGCGTGGTCTCTATGGCAGGAATGGTAGGTGACGGAAGAGGGTCGGTGTTTGGAATTTCCACAACAGCCAGCGCAGTGTCTGTTGCGGCGGGAATATTGCCTGACGGGGTTTCAACAGCAAGTTCTATCACTGTAGGCAGTACTTGTTCCGCTTGAGGAAAAAGGGTGTTTGGAGAAAACACCATCACACCGATGATGAGCGCCAGACATAGCCCAACACCCAAAACTGCCGCGCCGCCCGCCCATACCCACTTTGAAGTTGATTGCGTTTCAGGGGCTTTGGCTGCTCCCTTTGGTGGGATGTGCTGTCCCTGTTTTTCGCGCTCAGTGTTTGGCGCGGATGAAACAGCGGCTGGACGCATCGGAATAAACTGCGCCCGCTCATTGGCTTGAATTCCCAAGCCTTGCAAATCCACCAGCAGCGCGGCGGTGGACTGATAGCGGTCTTGCGGCACTTTTGCCATGCACCGCGCAATGATTCGGGACAGTGCAGGCGGGAGGGTTGGATTCAGGCTGCGGGGGTCGGGTGGCGGCAGGTGGAGGTGGGCATATCGAATTCGCTCTCCCGTTGTCGCGCCTTTGCTTATCGTTTCAACTTCATCGCCGCGAAAAGGACGCTGTCCGGTCAGCACTTCAAACAGTAAAACGCCGAGCGCGTACACATCTGTAGCAGGTGTGACGGGTTCGGCGCGAATCTGTTCGGGAGCCATGTAGGCGGGCGTGCCCGCTCCAGCGATGGTGGTGGTGGCGCTTTCCGCGTGGCGGGCAATGCCAAAGTCGGTCAGGTAGATTTGCCCGCCGCGGTCTACCATCACGTTGCCGGGTTTGATGTCGCAATGCACCACGCCTTTTGCGTGGGCGTACCCCAACGCGGAACACAACGCTTGCATGTATCCCAAGGCTTCGGGGATGGGCAATCCGCTCGCTTGTTTTCGCAGAATCCCATGCAGGGAAGGACCGTCTATGTAGTGTTCGAGAAAAAAAGAAAAATCTTCGGTTGTGTAAAAGCCGTAGAACGGAACAATGTTTGGGTGGCGCAATTTTTCGAGGGCGCGTGCTTCGCGTTGGAAATACTTGAACGCGCCGGGGTCATCCATGCGTTCAGCGTGCAGGATTTTCATCGCCAGCACGACATTGCGCTCCAAATCCCAGGCGCGATAGACTGCTCCCATGCCGCCGGAGGCGACGAAGGTGTCTATCCGGTAGCGATTCAAAAATACTTCACCAATTAAATCTGTCACAGCGTTTCTCCAAGATTATGGCATCCAACGCGTGTAATAATAAGCGCCGCGGCCCGTTAGAGACTTTGTTTGCCCACTCGACAGGGAGTACAAATTAATCTGCATATCGCCTGCGCCAAAAAATGCTGTAAATACAATTTCTGCGCTGTCAGTCGACCAGGATGGAGAAAACACTGAGTATTCTCCATACAATAACGCTTGCTCTCCACTTCCATCGGGATTGATTAAGTAAAGATTTGTGCGGTCATTTGAATTAATAACACCGTCTGAATTGGTGTCCTTGTCTCTGCGCGAAAAAGTAATCCACTGTCCGTTTGGCGACCAGACGGGACCTACATCGTCATCGCGAGTTGATGTTAGTTGTTGTTGCGTGTTGCTGGATAAATCATACGTGACCAGGTTTCCCAAAGTGGATACATCATATTCAGCGAATATAATTTTTGTGCAGTCAGGATTCCATTTGGGGCGATATTCTGCGCCGCCTTGAGTCAGTTGTCGGGTTTGCCGATTTGCCAGGTCAACGATCCAGATGGTGGCGTCATCGCCGTTGCGAGATTCATACGTAATCCAGGGTTTATCAGGATTTTGACACCAATCAGGGAGCGCTGCATTTTCAACCAAAAAGTCGCTGCTGCCCGCAGACACATTGAGAATATATAAATCCCATGCTCCTACGCCGCTGCCTTTGCGGCTGGCGTACACAATTTGCGATCCATCAGGCGAGGGTGACATAAAATTAATGCCGCCATTATGCGAAGCAATGCGGGTGGATGTATTTGTGTCAATGTCTAAAATATATAATTCCCGGCTTTCTTCTGCTGCGCCGAGGCTGTACAAAACTTTTCGGCTCGGAGCAAGGGACGGAATTTCAGTAGGCATATCTGTTGGTGTTACAAGAGTTGGAGATGTGTTTTCGACCGGGAGCGGCATTGGTAATTGAGTTTCAACTGGTGTTGTTTCAGCCAGCGCCATATTGGACTGCGTGGCTTTTTCTGTCAGTGCGTTTTTAGTTACAAAGCCATTGATCAGGACTGCAAAAAAAATCAATGCTGCAAGTAGAAAGAAAGCGCAGCCGCCGAATACGAGTGCAAGGTTAATGCGGGAATGCGTTTGTTTTTGCGGGACCGTTGATAATACTGGCGCGGAAGGGTATGCTTCAATTTTTGGCGATGCGGGGTTTGCCGCAGGTAACAAGCCAACTGCCTGCTGTGCCGCTAAATAAAAAGAATGCGCGTCCAGATAGCGATCTCCAGGAGATTTTGAGAGCGCTTTTAGAATCACAGCCGAAAGCGCGGGAGGAATGGCTGGGTTCAATTTTGCAGGGTCTGGTGGTTGAAGAACCAAATGGGCGTAGGATATGCGCGAGCCTGTAGAGTTTCCTGCCTGCATTGTCTCTGGCTCATCGCCGCGAAAGGGACGCTGTTTGGTTAGCATCTCAAAGAGCAAGATTCCAAGAGCATAAACATCTGTGGTTGGAGACACCTGTTCGGCGCGGATTTGTTCCGGCGCCATATAGGCTGGTGTGCCTGCGCCGGCGATGGTTGTTGTTGAACTAAGGGAGTGGCGGGCAATTCCAAAGTCTGCGAGATAGACCTGACTATTGCGATCCACCAAAACATTACCGGGTTTGATGTCGCAATGAACGACGCCGCTTGCATGGGCGTACCCAAGCGCAGCACACAATGCCTGCATATATGCCATTGCTTCTGATACCGACATTCCCTTTGGATACTTTCCAAGTACGTCCCGCAGGGAGGGTCCGTCAATATAATGTTCTAAAAGAAATGTAAATTGATCCGTTTGGAATAGGCCATAGAAAGGCACAACATTTGGATGGCGAAGTTTTTGCAAAGCGCGCGCTTCGCGTTGAAAGTATTTGAACGCGTTGGGGTCGTCTGTGAAATCTGCATTCAATACTTTCATTGCCAATGGGACATTGCGTTTTAAGTCCCAAACTTTATAGACTGAACCCATGCCGCCGGAGGCGATGAATTCATCCACACGAAATTGATTGAGAAGGGTTTGACCGATGAGATTTGACATAATATATATTCCAGTTGTAATGAATTTTCAAACGGGATCAAAAGCAGATGAAGGTCACAAGTCTAACCGACTTTATTATTGACATACGACCACTGTATAACTTCCTGAGTTGTCAAAAGTTTTTGAGTCAAATACCCCAAATAAAATCTGTCCGCCTGGGGCAGCGATTGAAAATGTATAAATATGATCAGGGTTATAAGGCGGATGTTCATACAAAGTGAATTTATCTACAATTTTCTTGTTGATGCTGAGAATACCGCCGTTGGGATGGCTTGGTTTGGCAAGAGGTACTTCATCATTATCTGTAAAGAGATAAAAAGCGTCGCTCCATTTTCGGTTTTCCGCCTGTCCTGTTCCAGACACAACGAGGGTAATATCACCAGTGTATGATTTTACAGTCTGGATTGCGAATTGTCCTCCGCTAAACGGGGCTACCAAAGCGGGCTCTTTGGCTGCTGTTCCTTCAGGACATGAAGCTTGATTATCGGGCAGCGGCTGTGGGGCAGATGTAGAGACTGCTATCTCGGTCGGGGGTGGAGTTTGTGTAGCGGTGTTTGTCTCTGTTGCGGTAAGTGTTGCGGTAGGCAGTGAAAACGGCGTGTAGGTATCCGCTGCAAAAACATAGGTTCGTGATGGCTCAATCGTTGGTGCGGGCGCGTTGGTTAGAGTTTCTGTTGGAGGAAAGAGCGTGAATGTTTTGCTTGGTATTGGCAAGTCTGTAAGTGTTGCCTGAAAAAGAGGAGGATTGCTTGAAGGTGCAATTGTCCCAATAGCCAGACCAGTTATTGCAAAGATTAAGACCGCAACCGTTATTAGCAAGCCAATCAATCCCTTTTGCGATGAGGTCATTTCCTGCTTTTTTTGTGGACGCGGTGTAGCGGCTGTTCGTTGAGGTTGGGCTGGCGCAGGTTGCAAAGGGCGCGGCATGAACTCGCCAATGATCGTCGTCGTGTCGGCAACCTGATCCGGTTGCGCCTGCGAGGCTTGGCACAACACAAAGAAGAAATCCTGCGCGCTCTGAAATCTTTTGGCTGGATTTTTTGTCAGCCCGCGCAAGATCATGTGCGACAGCACCGGACTAAGGTTAGGGTTGATCTGGCGCGGATCAGGCGGCGGCAGGTGCAAGTGTGCGTAGCGGACTCTTTCGCTGGGCGTATCGCCGCCCACTTCACTGCCTGCTTCTGTCCCGCGAAATGGACGCTGTCCGGCTAGCATTTCAAACAACATAACGCCCAACGCATAAATATCGGTCGCAGGCGCAACACTGCGCCCCGCAATTTGCTCTGGAGCCATGTAAGCAGGCGTTCCCGCGCCTCCCATGGTCATGGTTGTGGTCGCGTCAATGAATTTTGCAATTCCAAAGTCGGCAAGAAAGATGTTGCCCTGACGATTGACAAGTACATTGCCGGGTTTTACATCGCAGTGGACAACTTTATTTGCATGAGCATAATGTAACGCGGCGCACAGCCCTTTCATGTATATGATGGCTTCTTCAACAGGCAGGGGTTGTCCGTTTCTTTCGCGCAATATCCCTTGAAGCGAATTCCCTTCGATGAATTCTTCCAGTAAAAAAGGCTGCCCTTGATCTTGAAACAGCCCGTAGAACGGAACGATGTTTGGGTGTCGCAGTTTCTGCAAGGCTTGGGCTTCACGCTCAAATCGTTTGAATACAGATGGGTCGTCTGCAAGATCGGCATGAAGTACCTTCATGGCAAGCGGAACATTGCGCTTTAAATCCCAAACTTTATAGACCGCACCCATGCCGCCAGATGCGATAAAGGAGTCCACGCGGAATTGATTGAGGAGGATTTGACCGATGATATTGGGCATGGCTGTTATGGCAGTTTTGGCAGGGGATTGATTCCAGTTGCGGATGCTTTTCCAGTCAATACATCCACCAGCCCTTGAATTTGTCCTGTTGTAGTACCAAAGGAGGCGACATGCGTTTTTACAGTTGGAAATTCCAAAACATCGGTTGGTGATTTTAGGCTGGCAACAATCAGCGGCACTCCGCTTTGTTGAATGGCGTTTACCATGCTTCCCTGCCAGGTATCTCCGTAGAGCAGGCGATTGGCGTGTGCTTGCCAGGTGAACATGAGAACCAGATCGTAGCCAGCCGCCTGCGCCGCAAAGGATTGGATCAAAGCCTCGTCGCCGGAAATCCCCAGCCAGGGCGCGTT
>JAIFKY010000287.1:2167-17035 GCA_020049345.1 Anaerolinea sp. | reverse complement strand
GGCGCAATTGCCTACGGCGCGGAAGTCATTCAAGTTCAAGGTTCATTTGATGACGCGCTGACGCTGGTGGTGGAGATCACACAAAAAACGCCGATTGCGCTGGTTAATTCGATTAATCCCTTCCGCATCGAAGGGCAGAAAACCGCCGCTTTTGAAATTTGCGATGTGCTGGGTGACGCTCCCGACTGGCTTTGTCTACCCGTTGGCAATGCGGGAAATATCACCTCGTATTGGGCGGGCTTCAAGCAATATCAAAAGGGATTGCCGCAGGTGCTGGGCGTGCAGGCGGCGGGGTCGGCTCCTCTGGTGCTAGGGTATCCCGTGGAAAAACCTGAGACGGTGGCGACAGCCATCCGCATTGGCAAGCCCGCTCGCGGTGAGCAGGCGCTCGAAGCGGCGCAGGAATCCAATGGCAGGATCATCGCAGTTTCAGATGAAGAGATTTTATCTGCCCAGCGGATTTTGGCTTCGGAAGGGGTGTGGGTGGAACCTGCCTCTGCTGCGGGTCTGGCTGGTTTGATTGCCGAATCAAGCCGAGGGTCGTTTGATGCGAAAGGGAAGAAAATCGTGGTGGTCTGCACAGGTCACGGATTGAAGGATCCATCCATCATTACCGAATCTTTCCAATTGCCCAAAATAATCCCCGCGAATTATGACGCGTTGTTGGATGTGATCGGCAGGGCGTAGGTTTTGCCTGTTAAGAAAATTGCAAAATAGCCCTTAACGTGAAAAAGATACTAAAATTGTCTTATAAATTTGCGCGGAGATCCTTGGCGGTTTGTCATAATTTTCTGCGTTTTTGAGAAGGCAGTTTGCCGTGCTTCAAACATTTACCATGGTTAAGAAAAAAAACATACTCAACGCCTCAGCCATAAAGGATTTTCCTTTCTTTGCTTCATTTTCTCTTGAGCAATTGCAGGGGATTATTAATGTGTCTCGCAGTATTTCGCTCAAAGAAAATCATGTTGTGTTTCGGCAGGGCGAATGTGCAGAGGCAATGTATTTAATTTTGGAGGGTGGAGTTAAAATTGAAGGCGCCGACAGCGCAGACACAGTCTATCAGCTTGGCGAATTGGGAGTGGGGCAGGTATTTGGTGATCTCGCTTTGTTACGCGGAGACCCAAGCCGCGTGACTGTGACGACGACCACGGAATCAGATTTGTTGATACTTGATCGCGCGCTGATTTTGGATATGATGCATGGCGTTGAGCCTGAGCGGGTTTTAAATATTTTCCTGGTTTTAAATGAACAAACACGCGCTTCCACTGAACGCGGATTTAGAGAGGTTATGTCGCGGCGGGTACTGGCTTCGCAGATGGAGGCGGAAAAGCAACGGGCTTTGACGCAGATGGTGGCTGGTGTGGCGCATGAGATTAATACTCCCCTGAGTGTGATCAATACGGCAGTGAACATCATGGCGCGCGAACTGGCCGTGCCTGTGGAAATTACAATTCAACGCGCGGCAGATATTGCCGAGTCGCTTGAGTTAATGCGCCTCAATGTGGAGCGCGCCGATTATTTGATGCAGAATTTTAAGAAGATTTTGGTAAGTCAGTTGAAGGATGAAAAAGAGTTGTTTGATATTGCTGAGGCAATTCAAGAGACTGTTGGCTTGGTGCGTGTCAGTTTGAAGCGCAGTCAGGTTCAAGTTAAATTTCATGATCAATTAACCCCGGAACAAAAAAAATGGGTGGGCTGTCGCGGTTTTCTATCCCAGGTTTTGATCAATTTACTGATTAATGCTGAAAGATACGCGTACCCCAAAGGTATGGGCGGTATTGTTGATGTAACGATTCGGCTTGAAGATGAAAATTTTTATTGCATGGCCGTGAAAGACTATGGCAGGGGAATTCCACAGGAGAATCAAGCGCATATTTTCGATCCATTTTTTACAACAGGAAAATCCATTGGCGGCACAGGGCTGGGGCTTGCCATTGTCCAAAATTTGGTGACGAATGCGCTTAATGGGGAAATCAAGTTGAAATCTGAAGTAGGCAAGGGGTCTGAGTTTATTGTGGTTTTTCCAAAGACAATAGCAGAGTAAGTTGGTTGGCAATAATTCTTATTGTGGCTTTTATTTATTGAAGATGATCCTATTTACGGGGTCATCTTTTTGATTCCAGATTGGTTGAATATCCTACTTGACAGTCTTCATCTACGAATAGATAATATCAGCGCCATGACATCCAATTCATCTCCTCTTGTTGTTGATAATTTATCCTTTCGTTACCGTGACCGCCCTGGGGCGGCAATCCATAACCTTTCGTTCACTGCGAACCCGGGTGAGGTTCTATTAATTGCTGGCGCCAGCGGATGTGGCAAAACCACGCTGGTACGCTGTCTTAATGGATTAATTCCGCGTTCGTATAAAGGGGAGATGAGCGGAAAAATTCTGGTTTTTGGCGACGAGGTCAAAGATTGGAAACTTTCTCAAATTTCACAAAAAATTGGAACCGTGCTGCAAGACCCTGAGCGACAAATTCTTGGCACAAAGGTTGTGAACGAAGTGGCTTTTGGGCTTGAGAATCTTGGAATGCCGCGCGCGGAGATTTTCTCTCGTGTGGATGAAGCGCTTAACTTTCTGAAAATTCCCCATTTGCGAAATCGCGAAACGTTCAACTTATCTGGCGGTGAAAAGCAAAAGGTGGCTCTGGCGGGAGTGCTTGCCATGCGTCCATCCATTGTGTTGTTGGATGAGCCGCTTGCCAGCCTTGACCCTGCCTCGGCGCAGGATACGCTGGATGCGGTGCGCTTGCTGGCTGATCAGGGCTTGTCCATTTTGATGGTGGAGCATCGCGTGGAAGATGTTTTGCGTATTCATCCTGAGCGCGTGATGTTTATGAGCGAAGGCGAAATCCGTTACCTTGGCGATGTGGCGGGGTTATCCAAAGTGGTGAATTATCGTGAGGTGAAACTTCCCGCAGAGGATATTGTTGAGCGCGCGAAGCATGACCCTGCTCCGGCGGAGATCAAGGTTCTTCCCGGAGTGACCAACTCAGAGGCGGGGCAGGAGGCGTTGGTCAGGTTTGAAAATGTCGCCTTTGGATACGAATCTGGAGTCGAAATTTTGCACGGGATTAATCTTCAAATCAATCGCGGCGATGTAATTGCGGTGTTGGGACCGAATGGCGCGGGTAAAACTACTTTTGTAAAACATGCCATCGGTTTGTTGAAGCCGAAATCTGGCAAGGTTTTTGTTGGCGAGCGCAACACAAACGAAGCAAGTGTTGCAGAGATCGCAAGCATGTTGGGGTATGTGTTTCAAAGTCCGAGCCATATGTTGTTTGCGCCGACGGTGCGCGATGAATTGGCGTTTGGTCCGACCAATATGAAGCATGCGAAGGAACAAATTGAGCTGGAGGTGAAAGAGTCGCTAAAGACTGTTAATCTTTCGGATAAAGAAAATGACCCGCCGCTGGCGCTTTCGTTTGGTCAACAGAAGCGCGTGAGCATTGCGGCAATTTTGGCGATGCGTTCCCGCATCCTTGTGATGGATGAGCCGACTGCTGGACAGGATTACCAGAATTATATGAACTTCATGGATTCAATTTTGCAAATGCCCGGCTTTGAAGCCATTATGTTCATTACGCACGATGTTGACCTTGCGGCAATTTACGCCAACCGTGTTTTGATAATTTCAGGTGGGATGTTAATTGCTGATGGAAAACCGCAGGACGTACTCCGCGACTTTGATCGGCTCAAAGCCAACCGCATCATTCCGACTTCGTTGCTGGCGCTCAATCTCAAGTGGTTTGGCTCGACCGGACGTTTTATGCGAGCCGAGGCGTTGGCGCATATTTAGGTAGTTTATGTCATTGCGAAGAACAGTGACATTTCTAAAATAAAAAAGAGGAGAATGTAAGATGGATAAGAAATTTACAAATGTATTAATTTCATTAGTTGCAGTACTTGCCCTGTTTGCCGTAGTGATGTTTGTGCTTGGCGCAAAAGAACCCGCAGAGGGCGCTTTGTTCAACTTCTCGGTTGATCAAGCCAGCGTTGTTTCCCGCTTTGTATTTGTTGTGATCGGCATCGCAATTGCCTTCGGCGTATATTTTGCCACACAGGCAAATAAAGCCTGGGAAGTTGGTACGCGCGAAGTGGTGTGGATGGCCATCGGCGCTGCGTTGTATGCGGTATTTTCCTGGCTGTTCAATGGAACCGTTTTTGTTGTGCCTTCTTTGAGCCAAGTCTCGCTTCGCCCCGCGATTGCAATTCCGATGTTCTTCGGCTTTGCGTTCGGTCCCGTCGTTGGATTTTTCACAGGCGCGGTGGGCAACATGTTCGGTGATGCATTGACCGGCTTTGGGCTTTCTCCGCAATGGAGCATTGGCAATGGCTTGATCGGTTTCGTCTCTGGCATGTGGATGCTGTTCTCAGACAAGAAGAAGAGCATGGATATGGTGTTTTATGTCAGCGGCGCGCTGGCTGTGATTACGGCTTTGTTGTTCTTCATGAATCGCACCCAAGCCAACATGACATATTTTGATGTGGACAATGGCATTTTTGGTGATCAGCAAATTTCGCTCTTTGCCGGCATTGCCGTTCTCATCGGTTTTGCTCTGGTTTTCGCAGTGCGTTATTTCTTCAAAAATGAAGATGTCGCCACAGCCGTAACGTGGGGCATGTTGGGTAATATCGTCGGGCTTCTCTTTGCCTCACTCTCAGATATGGTGATCAACGGCTTTAGCCTTCCGGCCGCCATTGTAGGTGAGTTTCTGCCCGCCGCTGGCCCAAACTTGATCTTTGCCGCTATTCTTGTGCCGATGCTGGTTGTTGCATACGCCGCCACTCGCAGACAGTCTGGAGTGACTGTCACCTTACCGTGGAGCATTATGCTAGTAGCCTGGCGTTATCGAAAACGCGAAAATTCGTTCATTCAATCGTTTGATCCGCGCGCGTGGGTGATTTTCTACGTGTGCTGTCTTATCTCCACACTCTCATTTTGGGATGTGCGCTTTTTGCTGCCATTTTTTGTGATCGCAATGTTTGTCCTGCTGACATCAGGCGTGAAGTGGCATGAGATTCGCCGCGCGTTTTTGTTCATCGTCGGCTTTGTTTTCTTCTTTGCCATTCTTACGTTCCTGACGGGGCGCGGCGGAACGGAAGTTTACAAACAGGAACATTTGATCCGCGAATTTAAGGCTTCGTTTTCCATCTTTGGTTGGACGCCTGTTTTGAAAGTAACCGTGGAGCGCGCCTTCTTTGCCGTGAGTCAACTGGTGCGCGTGACCAGCATTGCGGTGATGACAATTTTGATTCCGTACTCGCTCAACCCTGCTTATTACGGCATCACATTCAAAGGGCTGGGACTTCCCGATAAATTCGCCTATGCCATGGATCTAACCATGCGCTTCATTCCAACGTTTGGCAGGGATTTTCAATTGACGATGGATGCCCAGCGCGCGCGCGGCTATGAACTTGAAAAGATCAGCGGTGGATTGATCGCGCAGGTGCGCAAGTTGGGACCCATTTTTGTCCCCGTCACCATCCATGCCATTATTGGAAGCGAAGATATTATTGACGCGATGGATTTACGCGCCTTCGGCGTCGGTCCACGTACCTGGTTGGATGTGCTGACATATCAAACGAGGGATCGAATTTTGATCGCAGTAGGCGTGATGATATTGATTGCTTCAATTGCCGCCGGCTTTATGGGGTTTGGCGCATTTTGGGTGCCTGAAACCGTGATGAAATTATTTTCGTAGGTTTCATATTGCGAGACTGATTTACATAAAACAAATAACCGCCGAGATGAACGGCGGTTATTTGTTTTATGTACTGGATTTTTACACGGCAACGGCAACGGTAGGAACGCCCAAATAAGTGACCAGTCCGTATATCAGCATGGCGATCGCAAAAAACGAGAAGACCAGCCGTAAGTTGCTGTCTTCTTTGAGCAGTGATGCCCACGCGGCGAATGCCACGCCAAGCGCCATGATCATCACGACGAGTCCAAGCAAGTCGCCTCGTTCATTCCAGTCTGATGCAAGTATAAAATAAGCCTCAGACTGGTCAAATAGCTCAGTGGATGTGACTGCCATTTCTGTATAGTATTGATCATCCCAAACTTTGTTGGGGTCGCGGGCTATGGCATCCTGTAACTGTTGTGAAAAATTAAATTGGTAATATTCTGCTACCTCAGGGTTGCTATCCTGATTCAGATACCAGTTATCATAGTAGTTATAATCTTGTCCGATACTCTGGTTTTCTGTGAGGTATTCAGCGTTGCCGTCGTTCAGAGCTTGCATGCCTTTGATCTCGGCGTTATTTTGCTCACCACCCGCTAAAGAGGCATAATAACTAGGTATGGCCGTGAATACGCTTAAAATTGCTATCAATGTACCAAGTAATATTTCATTGCCAAGAAAGCGAAGGTATTTCATATACGAGTCTCCATTTTTGTTGGTGTGGATTTTAAATCGAGTTGTATTATATAACAGGAATTCATAATTGCGTATTTTCATTTTTGTTATAAAATGAAGGAAGACTTAAGGATATGAATTTTAAACTTTGCAGCAAAAACAACAAAGCCAAAGGAGAAATAAAATGGGATTAAAACCCGACCACTGGATCCGCAAGATGGCACATGAGCATAAAATGATCGAGCCGTTTGTCGAAAATCAGGTTCGAGAAGGCGTGATTTCATACGGTGTCTCATCGTATGGATATGATGTGCGTGTAGCAAATGAATTTAAGATTTTTACCAATGTTTTTTCCGCGACAGTTGACCCCAAAAATTTTGATGTCAAATCAATGGTGGATTTTGTTGGTGATGTTTGCGTTGTCCCGCCAAATTCATTTGCTTTGGCGCGCACAATTGAATATTTCCGCATTCCACGCAAGGTGTTGACCATTTGTCTGGGGAAGTCTACATACGCGCGCTGTGGAATTATCGTCAACGTTACGCCTTTTGAACCTGAGTGGGAGGGATTTGTTACGCTTGAAATATCGAACACCACGCCTTTGCCCGCCAAAATTTACGCTAATGAAGGGCTGGCACAGGTTCTATTTTTTGAAGCCGATGAGGCTTGTGATGTTTCCTATGCCGACAAGAAGGGGAAGTATCAAAATCAACAGTCCATTGTTTTGCCGAAACTATAACTATTGAAAGCGTTGTTTCCTTTGAAATAACGCTTTTTTACTAACAACCTCAGATGTCCGAAATCTTTATAATGCCAGAGTTGGCGTATTAAGAAATATTTTTTGATGTCGTGATTAAAGAGCGCTTTTAATTTATCCATCAGTAAGGAGCATTGTGATGGCGCAATCCTTTGAAGTGCAATCCATTCAAATACAATTGGCAGAAATGGACAAGATGTTAATGCGTGTCATGGCGCATCTGGCGCGCACAAATGACGGGCAGACATCTCTGATCTTTCGTGATCTTACACAAATTTCAAGTTCCATAGCTACGATTAAACAAGGTATTTCTGGCTTTGTAGATACGCGGCAGCGGCAGGTTGGGGCGTTGGTTGGCGTAGGCAGCGCGATCAACTCTTCGCTGGGTTTGAATCGGGTTCTTGAAAAAGTCATGGATACTTTGATCGCGCTCATGAATGCTGAGCGTGGTTTTTTGATGTTGCGTGAACCCAATGGAGAGTTGAAGGTCCGTATTGCCAGGGGAATTGATAATGCCAATTTGGATGAAGATGCTTTTGCGATCAGCAATACGGTCGTGCGCCGCGTTGTTGAGTCGGGCGAGGCTGTTCTTACTACAAATGCGCAGGAGGATCCGCGTTTTGGCGAGCAATTAAGTGTGGCCGCATATCACCTGCTTTCCATTTTATGCGCGCCGCTCAAAATTAAGGATGATCTGATTGGTGTGCTTTATGTGGATAATCGCGCTCATACGGGCATCTTTCACTCCGATGATCTGGGCATGATCTCTGCCTTTGCCAATCAAGCCGCTGTTGCAATTGATAA
The DNA here is from genome assembly GCA_020049345.1 of Anaerolinea sp. Classification (GTDB taxonomy): domain Bacteria; phylum Chloroflexota; class Anaerolineae; order Anaerolineales; family Villigracilaceae; genus Villigracilis. The sequence continues at coordinate 9,109 of JAIFKY010000287.1, read as the reverse complement.
CGCGCGTTTATTCGATGACTTACAGGAAAGTAATGCCGAATTGGAGATTGCGTACCAAGCCACGCTTGAAGGCTGGGTGCGCGCTCTTGATCTGCGCGACAAGGAAACTGAAGGACATACGCAGCGAGTGACAACGCTGACACAACGTTTGGCTTTATCCATGGGTGTGGATGATGATGCGTTATTACATATTACGCGCGGCGCGCTTTTACATGATGTTGGCAAAATGGCAATCCCCGACCGTATTTTGCTTAAACCCGGCGATCTTACTCCTGAAGAGCGCGTGCTCATTCAAAAGCATCCTGTGTACGCCTATGAAATGCTGCGACCCATCAAATTTTTGCATCCCGCGCTTGATATTCCGTACTGTCACCATGAAAAATGGGATGGCTCCGGCTATCCACGCGGATTGAAAGGCGAGGAAATTCCCTTTGCCGCGCGTATTTTTTCCGTCGTAGACGTTTGGGACGCGCTTATTTTTGACCGACCCTATCGAAAGGCGCTTTCTCCTGCAACCGTGAAAAAACTTATTTACGAAGAATCAGGCACGCATTTTGATCCGCATGTGGTGGATTCATTTTTTGCGCTTGAAAACCTTTTTGTTTAACCAGCCTACATTCCCAACCAGTCGCCTGCCATTTTTGCCAGTCCGGCTGCGGCGCCTTGCCGTGCCGTGCATTGGGGTAGAGATTCCAGGAATAATTTCCCATACTGCTTTGTCAGCACGCGCCGATCAAAGATTGCAACAATCCCATGATCTGACGCAGTGCGGATCAATCGCCCAAATCCCTGGCGGAATTTTAAAATGGATTCAGGCAGATAATATTCATTGAAAGAGTCTTCGTAAAGTTCGGAGCGTGCCGAGATGATCGGGTCTGACGGCACGCCAAAGGGAAGTTTGGTGATGACGACAACCGACAGCGCATCACCGGGGATGTCCACGCCTTCCCAGAAGGAACGTGTGCCAAGTAACACAGCGCGATCCGTGGTTTTGAATGATTCCAGCAGGGCGTTGGGTGAAGCGCCTTCGCCTTGTTCAAAAACAAAAATATCTTCGCGCCCCAGCGGACCTGTAATGGCTTGCGCCGTTTTCTTGAGCGCGGCGTAGGATGTGAACAAAACCAGCATCCGCCCGCCCGTGGCTTTGGCGGTGGAGATGATGGCGCGATCAAGCGCCTGCTGATAGCCCTGCGCATTCGGTTCAGGCATGTCGTTTGCCACATACAATAATGTGCTCGATTCATAATCAAATGGTGACCCAAGCGCAAGGGTGTTCACCTCATCAGCGGCAAGCGTGGCGCTGAGATAGCGAAACTCACCATGCGTTGTCAGCGTGGCTGACGCCATAATAACGCAGGCTTTTTCATGCCATAAATGTTTTTCCACCAGCGGACCCACCCGCAGGGGCGCAGCGTTGAGCGATAACCTTTCACCGCGCGGATTCACTTCGATCCAATAGATCAACTCGTTGGATGGTTTGTGCAACATGCCGGAAGACGCCGCCTCAGCCTCAGCCATGCGGCGCATGACACTGCTCAGGGTTCCCATTACATCTTCTACATTTTCATGTCCATCGGCATAAATTCCGCCAAGGATTTTATAAATTTCATCCAGCGACTTTAATAGAAGCCCTATTGTTTCGCTGGTCTGACTCCACGTAATTTCAACATCGTCCCAGCCTGGGAGCGAGCGTGCGGCGGGTGTGATTCTCATTTGCCAGGAGTAATTGCTTACCGGTTGCCCCTCGCGTTGAATGGCGATGAAGTCGCTCACCATGTTGAAAAATTGTTTGGAAAGTTGTTCAACGCGGAACGCTTGATCGGTGGCGTGTTTGGCTTTTTGCTGCAACAAGCCAAAGTCTGAAGGACGAATGATTTGATGCGTTTCGGTTAACATCCTGCCCAACAATCCGGCTGATGACCCGCCCAACTCTTTCAACATTCGATCCAGGTCGTTTTGTGTCATGCGGAAAGACAGCGCAGATGTGACTGCCGACTCGATGTGGTGCGCTTCATCCACGATCACGTAATCATATTCAGGTAGAACCTTGTTGCCGGTGGAAACATCTGAAAGCAGCAGCGCGTGGTTGACAACCAGCAGGTGCGCGGCTTGCGCGGCTTGCTTGGCGCGATGAAACGCGCACGTTCCGCTCATCCGTCCGAGGCAGGTTTCGGCTGTGCAGTTATCATCCTCAGCCGAGAGGCGCATCCATACTTCGCGTTCTATCGGTCCTGTCAGGTTGAGTTCGTTGCGGTCGCCGCTCTGATTGTCGAGTTCCCAAACCATAATTTTGGCTAACACGCGCATTTCGTTGGCGTTGGATGGCCCGTGCGAGCGCATGTATTCAAGTTTGCGCGGGCAAAGATAATTACTGCGTCCCTTCATTACGGCGGCGCGCACATCCAGGTTGAGCGCGGCTTTCAAATCAGGAATATCTTTTTTGATCAGTTGGTCTTGCAGGTTGATGGTGTTGGTGGATACGACCACCCGCGTATTGTTCTGGACTGCGAACATGGCGGCGCGTATTGTTCTGGACTGCGAACATGGCGGCCGGGACAAGATATGCGAACGATTTACCAACTCCGGTTCCCGCCTCGACGATGAGATGGTTGCCGTTCGAAAGGGCTTGGGCGACCGCCTTGAGCATATCCACTTGTTGCGGGCGTTGCTCGTAGGCTTCAAAGTATTGCGAGAAGGGTCCGCCGTATTCCAAAACAGAAGCGATCTCTTCGGGATCAAGCGCGATGGGCTCTTCGTTCTTCTCGATGGGAGCAAAATCTTTTCTCGCCGTACCAATTATCGGCTTGGACGCGGAGCGAGTCTGCCTGGGTTGAATCCCATCTTTGGCTTGTAATTGAAGCGCTTGTTCAAAAACCCAGCCTGCATCCCAATCTACAAAATTGCCAAGTTCAACAATTTCCTGCAAAGTTTTAAGTGGAAGTTCGCGCGCCATGTCCAGCAGGCGCACATAACACGCCTGAGTCACACGGGCGTCGTCAAGGGCGCGGTGTGTGGCGGGCAGGAGAATGTTCAACTGCTGTCCGAGCGAGCCTAAATTGTAGCGGCTGGCGGTGGGCATTAATACCGAAGCAAGTTCGTAGGTATCTATGGTTTGGTTAAACTGAAACAAGCCCGCTTTGCGCAGGAAGCCAATATCAAATTTAACGTTGTGACCGAGGATGGGGGAATCGCCGACGAAGGCGGTAAGTTCATGCGCCATGTCGCGCAGACGCGGCGCTTCACGCACCATTTTGTCGTCAATGCCTGTTAAGCCAGTAATAAAATCAGGAATGTGTTTGCCTGGATTAATAAGCGTGGTGAACTCGTTTTCCACGCGGCGACCATTGAACTTGACTGCGGCAATTTCAATGATGGCGTCGCGGTTTTCGTCGAGACCTGTGGATTCTATGTCAATGGAAACGATGGATGTCATAGTACGGCGTATCTCGTGACTACTAAACTCAGAATTTGATTTTCACTCGTCATTTTTATAAAAGTTTAATTGTGGGTGATTCCAGAGATAGAACAAGTGTACCATGAAAAATGTGGTCACGTTTCAAACGTGACCTACGCCTCGAACTTTTGATTTGCCTGATCGAATAAGATGATCAAAAACATCCACAGCATCAGGCGGAACATTTCAACGGCAAACATGGTATGGCGGGTAACGCCAATTGAATCGGCGAAGAAGCCCACCGCAAGCGTCAGCGCTGCGCTCAAAAAGAGCCACATTCCAAGCCAGACCCAGGCGGTAAAGTTTTTATTTTTTCTTCTAAACACCGCAAAGATCAAGCCTGCCATTAAGAGAATATCCAAAATAAATATGAGGTGTGTGTTTGGATGCAAAATATCATTGGCGGCGATTAACGCTTTGCGGGCTGAAGTTTGTTTTGAAAAAAAATAGGGCTGGACATTTTCGGAGAAAATTCCGCCCAGTTCAGATGTGAAGGATGTGAAGGTATAGCCAGGGTGAAATAAAAGAAACCGTGCGTATGCCCGTGGCGCATTCTTGATGAACCATGTGGAATATTCAGCAGAGGCTGGATCAGGCATTCCCAACGTTTGCATGAATTCCACGCGGGCAGGGTGCGGCAGGAGCAGGTCGTTGAAAACATTCGCAAGTGGAACTTCCCAACGCCTGCTGAGCATTGCGCTTTGCAAACCAACAACCATAATGATGAAAACCGTTGCAATTGAAATAAGTAGATTTTTGTTTTTTCGAATTGCGGGAAATATAACGACAGAGACAGCGGAAACGGCAAATAAAACCGCAAGCGTGTAAATATTTGCATCGCGGGTAAATGCCCAAAGTACAAGCGCCATTGAGGTCAGGATATAAATAAAAAATGAATATTTTTTGTTGGTTTGCTCTGCGGTGAGATTAAAGACAATCTCCAATACCAGCGCAACGCAAATGGCAAAAAGCGAGAAGGTCAGTGACTCTGATCCGAGAATGCTATCCCAATCTGCGATGGCAGGCGTGAAGCCAAAAGCCGCGATCAAGAAAACCGCGAGTAGTTTTTCGTACCCGCCTTTTAATCTTTTTGAAAGCACAAGAGCCAGCAAACTCCATGCAGTGATTGAAACAATATTCTGAAAAAAAACAATTCTGTCAAAACAAGGCTGAATGGCGCGGTAGGTTTCTGTTTGGAGCGCGGGGTAACTTACCGCTTGCAATTCGCACCCTTGCACATCCGCCCAGTGATAAAACAGGTTGGTGGTAAACAGGCGGGTTTTGGTGAGCATGTTTTTTGAAAAGAGGGGAGCGGCGCCGCCCGTTATGTACGTTTCTGTGTCAGCATTCGCTATTGAAAGGTTCAAATCCCCATACGCAGTCAGGCGGACTATGACCATGCCTGCCAAAATGACCCAAATCAGGAGGTTTACCCCATGTTTTTTTAGGACTGTCATTAAGCCTCCTGGTTAAGAATACAAGGTGACGGTCACTTCTAAAAGCGACCGTCACCTTAAATGGCAGAGATTATTTTACGACTCTAAAACATCCGTCAGTTTTTTGATCTGATCGTTGGACAAGGCGCGGTTTTTTCCGCCCTGGCGCATGAATTCTTTGAGTTGTTTCAGTTTCATCGCGGCGATGGGTGATTCGCCCGCATCCAATTCGACCTCGTCGGTGGTGAATACCAAAATGGGTTTTATCTCAGGGATGGATGATTCATCCAGTTTTTTTGCGAAAAATTTTTGCAACGCTTTTACTTCATTTTCTGCATCAAGTTCGGGGCGTCCTAAATTCTCCTGCCCAAAAATACGCATATAAGTCTGTAAAAAGCCGCCGCCTTTCATCTTCCAGCGATTTTTTTCAAAAGTGATTGATCCGCGTTGATGATAGGGCAGCAGCACCCACACGCCGGAAGGTCCGACCAATAAATGGGAGACGGGTGAAGAAAAGTGATACATATTAAATTCACTATGCAGACCCTTAAGCCCCGCATCAAATTTCTCGTCTGGCCGCGGTGACTTTCCCCAGCGGCTGCCCATGTACATGCCCACTTGAGTCATAATAAACCCGACCACCAAACAGACGATCGAATATACAAAAAGTTCGGGTTTGGAAAATGAAATATACATACCCAAGCCAAGCACGACCAAAGCCGCGAGGCTTACCCACTGTCCGATCTTACTGTTGCGTTCAATTAGTTTTTCGTTTTTGATGATTTTCATTTTATTTTTTTACCGCTTGTCTATAAATTACCAAATCAGTTGGAATAAATTATGAGTAAAAACATAATCTCTGGTCTGGTACGCATGTCTTATATGTGTGGGGCGCTTCGCATACTCTCTTCAATTGCAGATTTCATTGCTTCCAGCACGTTCACATCCACTGCCTGTTTTGCCACGCGGATCGCGTTCTTCATGGCGAATGCGTCTGATCGACCATGACCGATGAACACAAGCCCGTTGATGCCCAACAGGGGCGCAGCGCCCTGTTCGCTGGGATCAAGCAACTTCTTGATCTCTCCCAATGCAGGCTTTACCAGCAGACCGCCGATCTTGGTCAAGATACTGCCTTTTTTGATGATCTCGCGGATTTTGTCTGTGATCAACTTGGCAACCGCCTCGGATGATTTTAGCATAACATTTCCCGTGAAGCCGTCTGTCACAGCCACATCCACTTTGCCGCCGATCACTTCCTTGCCTTCCACGTTTCCAAAATAATTTAATTTGGATGCTTTGAATAATGGCGTGGCGCCTTTTACCAATTCGTTGCCTTTGCCTTCCTCTTCGCCATTGGAGACCAAGCCCACTTTGGGATTATTCACGCCGCGCACCTTCTCGGCATAAATACTGCCCAAAATACCAAATTGCAACAGGTTCTCTGGTTTGCAATCGGGGTTTGCGCCGATATCCAGCACGATGCAAGTCCCTGTTGCGGTGGGGAAGATCGGAGCCAGCGCAGGGCGATCCACGCCGCGAATGCGCCCCAAACGAAAGAGCGCATTGACCATTCCCGCGCCTGTGTTGCCCATGCTCACAAATGCATCTGCCTCGCCGTTCTTTACAAGGTCAATACCAATTGCCATGGAATTTTTGGCGTCTTTACTGCGGGCTTTCAAAACAAGTTTTTCACCCTTGTCTTCCATGGTCAACATTTCAGGCGCATGGACAATGCGTATCGGCAGGCTGCCTGCGTTTTGCGCGTTCAGCACAGGCTTGATAATCGCTTCATCGCCAACCAAAATGATCTCCACTCCATATTCACGCGCTGCCTGCACAGCGCCTTCCACGTCAGGTGTTGGAAAATTATCACTACCCATTGCGTCAACAACGATTCTGACCATTTAGTTTCTCCTTGAAATTTGCTTGACAAGAAAAGCAAGCCGATTATAATACGACCTGCTTGCGCTGGTGCTGGAATTGGCAGACAGGCACGCTTGAGGTGCGTGTGCCGTAAGGCGTGGAGGTTCAAGTCCTCTCCAGCGCACA